>JAYUFA010000519.1:0-23851 GCA_043738925.1 Actinomycetota bacterium | reverse complement strand
GAAATAGGAGAAATCTCGCCAACACCAGCGGGACGACCATTTTACAAAAGACCTGATCAGAAGCCACGCAGCGTCATCGGATAGCACCAGATGGAACCGCAATTATGGTTTTCAAGACCGTCGCATTCGTCCGCTCTGCCATCCCTCCGGCGACAAAACTACCAGCGTGCGCGTCTATCTCGTTCCGCGAGCTGCGTTGCGGTGGCCTCGTTGAGCCTGACCCGTCTCTTGGTACGGACCTCCGGGTGCGATGGAGCATTCGCTGACGTCCAACCTCGTCGGAGCACATGGCGTGAGCGTGCAAGATCCTTGGCGCGCATGAGCCGACGGAGCGTTCGTCGGTGACGAGTCGGCCAGCGCCGCGTTCATCGACGCCACGATGGGCTCACCGAGGTCAAATCGAGCTTGCGGCCTCAGACGTCCGGTGTCGATCGTCGTACCGGCAACCCGAAAGGTGCGGCTGGAGCGTCGGCGGGCGAGGATAGTGGGGTGGACGAAGCCCGCCTCCGAGAACTTGTGGACGCCATTCGCTCTGGCGCCGTTACGCCCGATCAGGCCGTAGCGAGTTTGCGCCGCTTGCCCTTTGTCGATGTGGGCCACACCAAGATCGACCACCATCGCGGTCTGCGCCAGGGCATGCCCGAAGCGGTGTACGCACCGGGCAAGACTCGGCAGCAATGCGTCGAGATCGTCGGTGAGCTCCTCAAGGGCGGTGACGGGCCGGTGTTACTGACGCGCACCGACGCCGAACAGCGCGCAGCGGTGCAGGCGGCCCATCCCGGGGCTGAGCAGCAAGGAGCGACTTTGCTGTGGCGCTCCGCACTGCGGCGGCCCGACGACGTCGTCATCTGCACGGCCGGCACCGCCGACAGTGCCGTGGCCGACGAGTGCTCGGTCACATTGCGCGCCTATGGGGTGCACGCTCGGCGTGTCGACGACATCGGCGTAGCGGGGTTGCATCGCGTGCTCGCATCGCTCGACGACATCGTGGCCGCCGACGCGGTGGTTGTCGTCGCCGGCATGGAAGGAGCGTTGGCTAGCGTGATCGGTGGGCTCACCCACGCTCCGGTGATCGCGGTGCCAACCAGCGTCGGATACGGCGCCGCGTTTGAAGGTGTCACGGCCTTGCTCGCCATGCACGCGTCATGCGCCTCGGGGGTCACGGTCGTCGGCATCGACAACGGCTTCGGCGCCGCGTGCGCCATCGTGCGCTGCCTCGGGAGGACGCAACGTCATGGCTGACCCGGCGCGACTGGCGTGGTTCCACTGCTTCTCCGGTATCGCCGGCGACATGGCCCTTGGTGCGCTCATCGACGCGGGTGCCGACGTCGACCAGGTGCGCGGGCTGCTCGCCCGATTGCCGATCGACGGCTGGGTGCTCGATGTCGAGCCGGTTTTGCGTGGTGGTATCGCCGCGACGAATGTGCATGTCACGGCGCGGGAAGCAAGCGGCGTGCATCGCACGGCAGCCCACATCATCGGCCTCGTGCACGAGGCTCGATTGCCCGAGCGCGTCACGCGCCGCGCGGTGGCCACGTTCGAGGCGCTGGCTGAGGTCGAGGGCCGCTTGCATCGTCGGCCGCCGTCGCAGGTGCACTTCCACGAGGTGGGGGGCATCGATGCGATCATTGACATCGTCGGCACCTGCGCGGCGCTCGAAGTGCTTGACATCGACGAGGTGCACGCAAGCCCGGTGGCCACTGGGCGGGGCATGGTGCGGAGCGCGCACGGCCTCATCCCGAACCCGGCACCTGCCGTGGTCGCGTTGTTGGTCGGCGTGCCGACCTACGGGCTTGACCTGCCGATCGAGCTCACGACACCAACCGGCGCGGCGCTGCTCGCGGCGAACGCGGTGAGCTACGGAGCGTTGCCGGCGATGCGCGTCGAGGCGTCGGGTTTCGGTGCCGGCGACAAGATCCTCGATGATCGTCCGAACGCCACCCAGGTGGTGATTGGCTCACGCGTCGCCACGCTTGAGCGCGGTCAACCGGTGGTGCTCCTCGAGGCCAACATCGACGACGCCACGGGCGAGACGCTCGCCCACACGATGACCGCCTTGTTGCAAGCGGGTGCACACGACGCGTGGATCACGCCCATTCTCATGAAGAAGGGACGTCCGGCCTATACCGTGCACGCGCTGGCCGATCATGCACTCGCGCAACAGATCGAGGCCGTGCTGGTGCGAGAGACCGGCACACTCGGAGTGCGCGGCGCGCTGCTCGAGCGCTGGCCGGTCGATCGTCAGATCGACAGCGTCGACGTCGAAAACCGCCAGGTGCGAATCAAGGTGAGTCCTGGTCGGGTGAAGGTGGAGTACGAAGACGCGGCGCGTGTCGCACGGCTCGTAGGTCGACCATTCCGTGAGGTTGTCTCGCTGGCCGAGGAGGCGTGGCGCCGCCACGACACGGACCCGCCAGCTCTGACCCTCGTACCCGAGAGCACGGATGCACACACCCAACCCACAAACCACGGCCACGTCCACTCGCACGAACCGGATCACGACCATTCGCCTGATGACGACACGGCCTGAGCACGTCGCCGCGGCCGCTCTTCTACGCTGGGTGCCATGATCGAACGCCTCTATTTCCGCCAGCTGCTGTCAGGTCGAGACCTGGCCACCGACGACGCGATGGCGAAGCAAATGGTGAACTTCGTCTATCTCATTGGTGATCGCGAAACCGGCGAGGCGGTGGTGATCGACCCGGCCTATGACGTGGCGACCATTCTCGACACGCTCGAGGCGGATGACATGCGCCTCACCGGTGTGCTGGCTACGCACTATCACGCCGATCACGTCGGCGGCTCCATGATGGGCTTTTCGGTGCGCGGTATCAGCGAGCTGCTCGAGTACACCTCCGTGCCGATTCACCTGCAACGCGATGAAGCGGAGTATGTGGTCAAGACCACTGGCGTGGCGCTGAGCGAACTCACGCTGCACGACAGCGGTGACATCGTCCATGTCGGCGCGCTTTCGATCGAGCTGATCCACACACCCGGCCATACGCCCGGCAGTCAATGCTTCTTCGTTGAGAATCGACTCGTTTCCGGCGACACGTTGTTCCTTGAGGGGTGTGGCCGCACCGACCTGCCCGGCAGCGACCCGAAGGCCATGTACGACAGCCTTACCCACAAGCTGGCCAGGATTCCCGACAAGGCGCTGCTGTATCCCGGCCACTGGTACGCGCCGCAGCCCTACGGCACACTTGGCGAAACGCGCCGCGACAACTACGTCTTTACGCCGCGCACCGAGCAGCAGTGGCTGACCATGTTCGGCAGCTGATCGCGCGCCGACGCCTTATCGCGCATCGAGCGATGGAGTACCGCGGCCGATCGGCTGCTGCCACATGCGAAAGCACGCCGGACAGCTCAGTTTCACCTCGCCGGTGATGTGGTCGATCACGTCCACCACGCCCATCGTGCCGCACTTGGTACACGCCTCGTTGGTGCTCTCGTCTTGTTGCGAAGGCTGTGGATCACGCAGATCGATGGTCTCGGCGTCCAGGTGCACCGCCGGTACGACAACGAGATTGACCTGCGGGGGATCGCCCAGCGGAACGATGATGAGTCGATCGCGCGCCGTCGAGTGCACGATCGATGTGTCGGCTTCGTCCGAAGTTTCGATGTGGCCGGTGGCGCGGGCGATAGCGGCCGCGATGTCTGGCGTGAGCGGACGGCCGGCACCGTCGGGGCGGACCGCCTTCGGAACGCGCCGCGCGGTGGTCGCGTGCAAAGTGGTGGTGGGCAGCGGAAACGGTGCGTGCGTCGCATCGTGTTGGGCTACGGCAATGGGCTCGGTGGGTGCGCGTTCGAGAGCGTCGCGCTCGCGGGTGATCGCCAAGGTCAGTCGTTCGGCAAGTGAGAAGCTGATAGCCGGCCGATTGGTGGAGAGAGTGACGGTCGAGGTCGTGGGCTGTTGCGGCGGCGGTGGGAACGTAAATGCGGCGGCGCGATGGTGCGTGGTGCGCACCGCGGGCGCGGACCAAACGGGCACCTGTTCCAGTACGAGTCGGGGATAGGCCCGGGCACGCGGTGTGGTCGCGCCGGTCGACGGGGTCGTTTCGGACGCGACTGGAGCGTCGCCGAGCGGAACGATTTCGATCCGGTATCGCTGATCTGGGGGAACGTCTGAAGTCATCGTGGGGCCGTTTCCTTCGTGCGCCGTCGAGCCGAGCGTACTTGCGCGCGTAGCGTGATGTCATGGGCCGCAACTCCTACCCCGACCAGGCCATATGGCCCACCGCGTGTGCAATTCATGACTACGTAGCGTGGTGGCGACCTCAAGTTGGATGCGTCGACGCCGATCGCATGTACGGAACAGCCTCGCGACGCGGTTGCTGTTCTGTTGAGCCTGCAAGGAGCACCGTGGAACACGAGATGAGTCAACACGAGGCGACGAGCGATCTCGTCGCGACAGCGCCGGTCATTGCGACACCTGTAGTTCCGCCGCTGACAGCGGCCGATGAAACCCGCGCCGAAGCCGTTTTGATCGCGCCCGCGGTGTGGGAGGCAGCCCAATCACAGATCGTCGTGCTCGAGTCGCGTGTCGCCCGCGCGGAAGAGGAAAATCGCGCCTTCACGCAGTCGCTTCGCCACGCCGCGGCTGCGGCCGAGGAGTTGTTGGACGAGGCGCGTGTTGAGGCGACCTCGATGCGGTCCGCCGCCGAACAGGAAATCGCGAGGAGCCGAGCCTTGCTTGACCAGCGGCACGCTTCGCTCGTGGTCGATGCGCAGCGCGACGCTTCGGCGCTGCTCGAACAAGCGCGCGCCGCAGCGCACGAGATCGTCGTGGTCGCTCGCGCTGACGCACGCGAGGCAGTGCTTGCCGAGCGTCGACGGGCCGCCGAAGAATTGGCCGTCTTAGCGTCGGTGCGCGAGCGCATTGCCGACGAACGCCGGTCGTTGACGCAGTTTCACGCCCAACTGGCCGGGCGTCTGCGTCCGGTGCTGTCAGCGATCTCCGATTTCGTCACGCAAGCGCCGACCGCCGACGGCAACGCCTCGTTCTCGGCCACGGTGTTGACCGGCCCACAAATCGCCTCGGCGCACGTCGCCCTTGCACAAGACATCGCCGCGCCTTGCGCGTCCGCGCCGACTGGCGTCGAACCTTCGCTGTTCGCACGCGACGAGGAACACCTCGATCAGGCCTTCGAGGAGTTCTTCTCGGACGAGGTCGAGGATGACCCAAGTCGCCGCTGGATCTTGGAGGACTGATCGTGCGGGGACTGATCGTGCGTGGACTGATCGTGCCGGGCACCGCGATGCATTGCTCAGATGAAGGCCGATCGTTCGACGCACGCCCGTAGGTGTGCCATGTCGATGTCAACGCCGAGTCCCGCGCCGTCGGGCACCCTGAGCGTTCCCTCTGACGACAG
The DNA here is from genome assembly GCA_043738925.1 of Actinomycetota bacterium. GTDB lineage: Bacteria > Actinomycetota > Acidimicrobiia > Acidimicrobiales > WLNW01 > WLNW01. The sequence goes on along the minus strand of JAYUFA010000519.1, from coordinate 18,479 downwards.
AACAAACGGTGCGGTGAGATCATCGTTGAAGTAGCGCGCGCTCGCCGAGATGTCACCCGGCAATGTGAAGCCGGGTAATGACGCCAAGGCGAGGTTCGCCGCGCGGCCGATGCCGGTCTCGAGCATGCCGCCACACCACACCGGCAGGTGCGCGGCCTGACATGCATCGTGGATCTCGACCGCGGCGCCGATTCCCCCCACCCGACCGGGTTTCAACGCGAGCGAGCGGGCCGCGTGCAGCGCCAGTGCGGCACGCGCATCGTTGAGCGACTCAATCGACTCATCGAGACTGACGTGTACGTGCGGTGACGCCGCGACGAAGGCTGCGTGGTCGACGAGATCACCTGCCGCGAAGGGTTGCTCAAGGAGATCGATGTCGAGGTCCGCGAGCAGCGCGGCGTCGGCCGGATCATAGGAACCGTTGGCGTCGGCCCACAGCGCCACACCCGACCCGATCGCGGCGCGGACCGCGGCGATCACGGAGCGGTCAGTGCCAGGCTGGATCTTGATCTTCACGCGGCGGTAGCCAGAGGCCACGTACGTCGCGGCACGTTCGGCGAGGACACCGACATCGCTGTCCATCTCGACGACGACCCCGACCGGTAGCGCGATGCCAGGTCGGCCGCCCAGGAGGTGGGCAAGCGATCGACCCGATCGACGGCCGAGGCGATCGAGGTCCGCCATCTCCAGGGCGGCCTTCGCCATGTGATTGCCGCGGATCGATGCCATCGGTTGGCCGCTGCGGACGCGGGGCACCAGATGATCAGCAAGCGACAACCAAGCTGCGTCGAGGAACTCTGCCGCGTAGGTCGGAGCGATCTCGGCCGCGCACTCGCCCCAACCCTCGACGCCATCGTGATCGCGGACGTGCACCAGCAGAGCATCCTTGTTCGCGCTGATGCCGCGTGCCGACGCAAACGGTCGCACGAGTGGCAGCCGAACGTGTATCAGCTCGACGTGTTCGAGATCCATGGGCCAAAGCGTGACACGATGCAGGCATGTTTCGTGCACTGCTTCTCGAAAAGGACGACGCTGGCGCCGTCACCGCCGCCGTGACCGACGTGGATGAGGCGATCTTGCCACCGGGTGTGACCGTCGACGTCGAGTACTCCACGATCAACTACAAGGACGGTCTTGCGATCGCGAATCGCAGTCCGATTGTGCGCTCCTGGCCGATGATTCCCGGCATCGATTTCGCAGGCCGGCGCGTCGACAACGGGGCGCGTGTCGTGCTCAACGGTTGGGGTGTGGGCGAGAGCCATCTTGGCGGCCTGGCGCAGAAGGCAAGCGTGGCCGAGGGCTGGCTGGTAGAGCTTCCCACGACGATCTCCACGCTTCAGGCCGCGGCCATTGGCACCGCCGGGTTCACTGCGATGCTGTGCGTCCTTGCACTCGAAGCCCACGGCGTGGTGCCCGAGCGCGGTCCAGTGTTGGTCACCGGCGCCGCCGGAGGTGTTGGTTCGACCGCCGTCGCAATCCTTGCGCAGCTCGGATACGAAGTGCACGCATCGACGGGTCGCCCCGAGGAAACCGAGTATTTGCGGATGCTCGGCGCGACGAACATCGTCGCCCGCGACGAACTATCGGGGCCGGCAAAGGCGTTGGGCAAGATGCGTTGGGCCGGTGCCGTCGACGCCGTCGGCAGCCACACCCTCGCGAACGTGTTGTCAATGACTCAGGAGAACGGGTGTGTTGCCGCGTGCGGACTTGTGCAAGGCATGGATCTGCCGTCGTCGGTCGCACCGTTCATCCAGCGCGGCGTCACGTTGGTCGGCGTCAACTCCGTGAGCGTTGCGCACGAACGCCGGGTCGAGGTGTGGCGGCGACTCGCGGTCGATCTTCCCGCCGAAAAGCTCGCGGCGATGACCACCGTTGTCCCGCTCGGCGCCGTCATTGGCCTCGCAGAGGAGATTCTTGCGGGCAAGGTGCGAGGCCGCGTCGTCGTGGATGTGAATGCATGAGCCGCACGGTGCGAGCGGGAGCGAGCCTGAAGGCGACGCAGGAATGCATGAGCCTGAAGGCGATGGAGGAGTGTTGAGCCGTGATCTCGGGGGCAAGGTGGCCATTGTCACCGGGTCGAGCCGCGGTGTGGGCGCGGCGACAGCGGTAGCGCTCGGCGCTGCGGGCTGCAAGGTCGTGTGTGCGGCCCGTGCGACTGCGGAGAATCCGCTGCGATTGCCAGGCACGATCGATGCAACGGTCGACGCCATTCGTGCCGCTGGCGGCGAGGCGCTGGGGGTGGCGACGAATCTTGCTCGGGCGGATGACATCGTCGCGATGGTGGCGCGAGCGGTCGAACATTTCGGTCGGGTCGACGTGCTCGTGAACAACGCAGCGATCACCTTTGTCGGTGGCCTCGACATCGCCATGAAGCGTTATGAGCTGATCATGGCAGTGAATACGACGGCGCCCCTGATCGCGATGCGCGAGGTCGCTCCGCACATGGCCGCGGTCGGTGGCGGTTCGATCGTCAACGTGTCCTCTGCGGCTGCGTTGCTGCCGATCGAAGGGATGATGGCGTACGGCATGTCGAAGCTCGCGCTCGAGCATCTCACGCTCGACGCGGCGCGAGAGTTATACCCGCAGGGCACGAATGTGAACTGCTTCCGGATCGACGTGCCGGTGGCATCAGAGGGGTTTCTCGCGAATGCCCCTGGCGCTGATCACGACACCTGGGAGCCGTGCGACGTCGCGGCTGAGGGCATCGTGTGGATGGTGCGCCAACCCGTGAGCTATACGGGTCGACGCGAGTCGATGCACCTGTTGCGAGTGAGAGAGTCGATCATGTCGACGCGCTCCCGCAAGGCGTCGCCGCATTGGCCGACGACCGAGCTGTTCGAAGGGCTGTACGAATCGACCACCGACGAGCACTTCGTCGACGGTTGATCGAGTTTGATTCGGGGACCACGAGACGGAGCGGCGCCCGCGGCTACGGTGTCGCGGTTCGTGGCGACGGCGCGAAACGACGAGGGAGACACCGGTGTCCGACTACGAGTGCTTGTTGTACGAAGAGGCCGACGGCATCGCCACGGTCACGCTGAACCGGCCGGACAAACACAATTCGTTCAGCCCCACGCAGATCGCCGAGATCGAGGACGTGTGGAAGAAGTTGCGGTTTAACAACGACGTGGCCTGTGTGATCGTCACGGGCGCCGGCGATCGTGCGTTCAGTTCGGGCATCGATCTGTCGTACACGCATCCCCAACCCGTGTCGAAGGTGGTCATCGACGACCCGATGTTGCGCATCGGCCCCAAGACCAATGACCTTTGGAAGCCGGTCATCGCAGCGGTCAACGGCATGGCGTGTGGCGGAGCGTTCTATATCCTGGGCGAGGTCGAGTTCATCATTGCTGCCGAGGGCGCGACGTTCTTTGATCCGCACGTCACCCACGGCATGCCGTGCGTCTACGAGCCGATGTTGATGCTGCAACGTATGCCGCTTGGCGAGATCATGCGACTGTCGTTGCTCGGCCGTCACGAGCGCATGAGCGCGAAGCGGGCGTACGAGATCGGGCTCGTGCAGGAGGTCGTGCCACAGGATCAGTTGATGACCGCGGCGCGATGGTCGGCGCAGGTGATCGCCAATGCGCCCGATCCGGTTGCGATGGAATCGACCGTGCGCGCCATCTGGTCGGCGCAGCACATGAGCCTGCAGCAGGCGTTTCACTCGGCACCGCTGTACATCAACGTCGTCGATGGTGGCACCGCGGTCGCGGATCGTGCGAATGCGCTGCGCCAGCAGAAGATCGAACCGCGTATCCGCTGAGTTGAGCCGAGGCCACGCGACCCGACAGCGTTGTTACGCGGCGACGACGTTGGAGTCGATAAGACGGAAGCCCGCGTAGATCTTCGTGCCGAGCACCACGAACGCGGTCAATGCCCCGGCGGCGAGGAACTCCATCGTGGTAACGGAGGTGGCCTCGGCGAGTTGGGCGAGCGCTACCGCGCCGAGACCGACCCCGAGCAGGATCCCTTGCATGTGCGCAACCGCGGCCCGACCCCGGAATGGCTCCGCGACCTGCATTTGTAGCGCAGTCGAGACGGTGGTGGCCGTGCCCACATGCGCGACCCCCATCACCAGCAACCCCATCAGACCGACAGTGAATGAGTGTGACGAACCGAGGATCGCCAGCCCGACGATCCAACAGCTGAAGCTCGCGTACAACGCGGTTGATCGACGAACGACGTCGCCATACGCGGTGACCGCGAAGGAGCCGATCACCGAGCCCACACCGAACGCACCGACGATGAACCCGATCGAGCCGCGCCCCCGATGGAACTGCTCGTCGGCGAGCGCAGACGCGAGTTGGATCAGGCAGCTTCCGAAGAAGCCACTCATGAACATGCAGACCGGAACAACGCTGAGCGAACGGTGCGCCAACACGTAGCGCCAGCCAGCGAGCGCCTGTTGCCAAGGCGTCTCGCCCTTAACCGGCGCAGTCGTGCGCGGATGCAGCACCACCAATACCGCGATGACGAATACGAAGCTCACAACGTTGATGAACAACGTGGCGCCTGGACCAAATGGGCCGAGCACTGCCGTCGCAAGTATCGGTCCAAGCGCTCTGCCGAACGCGAACTGCATGCCGTTCAGGCGGATGGCCGCAGCCATGAGTTCGCGTGGCACGAGCATCGGCACGAAGGAGTTCCACGCAGGGTTGCCCAGGCCGCCGACAAAGCCGTTCACCGCGGCGAGCGCCACCATGTTGATCGGGGTGGCGATGCCCACGACCCATACCAGCCACACTGCGGCACTGGCGGCCATCTGCATGGCTTGAAGCACGAGCAAGAGCTTGCGACGGTCGTATCGATCGACCATCGCGCCGATGCACGCGGTGCCGAACACACTTGGGATGAACAGCGCGAACCCGGTAACACCGAGCCATGTCTTCGAGTTGGTCAGCGCGTACACGATGTACGGCACGGTGAGTGCCTGCATCCAGTTACCCGCGTTCGAGATCGCCGCCGCGGTCCAAAAGTAGGCGAAGTCGCGATTGCGAAGAGCCTCGAACACCTCAGAAGCCGGAGCTGCGGAGGAGGTGCTGCGAGAGAACAGCTCCTCTCACAGGTCGGGGATCTCGTCGACGCTGAGCTTTCGCATGTTCTCGAACCCCACGCCCACCGAGTAACTGTCCTCGGCGAGAAGGAGCCCGTCGGCGTCATACGGCCAGAATGTGATCATGCGATCCTCGTAGAGATACCAGCCGTTCGGATCATCGACCGGGCGGCCCATGGTGGCAAGTGTTTGCCCTGGGTAGACGATGCGCATGACACCTTCGAGTACGACGCAGTCGTCGTCGACCACCAGTCGTTCGACGTCGTATTCGAGACGATGTGCACCCGAATTCGCGAACGCGGTGTAGAACGCGCGCACTGCCTCGGTGCCCTTGGGGCCGGTGTCACCGGCCGGTCCCCAGAAGTGATATTGCGGGTTCGGTGCGAGGGTGGTCATCAGGCCATCGAGATCGGGAATCGACTCGGCTTTCATGTGCGCCAGCACGTTCTTCAAAATGGTGCGCTTGCGTTCGCTGGTCTCGGTAGCAATGCGCCGTTCGACTTCGCGCCATGTCTTTGTCTTGTCGACCGCGATGCTCATGACGGACCCCCTGGGGATTGCGGCTACCCCATGACCGTAGCCTCGGCGTCACGGCGCGTGCTCTACCGTGTGTCGATGGAGTTCGGGGTGTATCTGATCGGTCGACCGAGCGGAGCCGACCGCCCGTCGGCACCCATCGTGTCACCCGACTTTCTTGCGCCGTTCGCGCAGCACGCTGAACGTGTCGGGGTTGAGTCGTTGTTCTTCGTCGACCACATCGTGTTCCCTGCCGCGCAGCTCGCCACGTACCCCTACATGGCCAGCGGCCGCTATCCGTACGACAACGACGAGATGCAGATTCCCGAGCCGCTGATGCTGTTCGCGTTTCTCGCAGGCGTCACCACCACCATCCGTTTCGGCACGGCGGTTCTCGTGCTGCCGCAACGCGATCCGCTGCTGCTCGCGAAGCAGCTCGCAACCGCCGACCAATTGTCGAAGGGCCGCATCGAACTCGGCATCGGCGCTGGCTGGTTGGCCGACGAGTTCAACGCGTTGGGGGTCGATTTCGCGACGCGCGGTGCGCGCACCGATGAATACATTGCAGTGATGCGCACGGTGTGGCGCGACCGAATCGCCTCGTTCCACGGCGAGTTCGTGTCGTTCGACGCCATGAAGCTCACGACCTATCCGGTGCAGTTGGCCGGCATTCCGATCATCGTCGGCGGGCACAGCGCGCCGGCCCTGCGCCGTGCCGGACGCCTGGGTGACGCGTTTCTGCCGGCAAGCAACATTGGACTCGATGAGCCCGGACGATGGCCGGCCATGTGGGCCGAGGTCTGCCGCCACGCGCGTGAGGCGGGTCGTCCCGACGGAGCGGTGTCATTGCAGGGCTTCGGTGACACGCTCGACGACGCGCGCCGATTGCACGACCTTGGCGCGACACGCATGATTCACAATGTGCTCGAGCCTGATCTGGCAAGCGCTATTGCGCACCTTGATCGCTTTCGCGCAGAGGTCATCGAGCCGTTTCGTGCCGACCGGGGCGAGTAGGCCTCTCGGCTCGCCTCCTCAGTCGTCGAGCTTGGACCAGACGCGCTCGGGGTATAAGGCCACTGCCGGTGCGTACAACCACTCGTCGCGATAGGCCCGACGCGTGAGGTACGTGATGATCGCGGTGTCCTCAAGCGCGTTGGTTCTGATCGCAGCGTCGAGCGTGAGGAACCCCTCGGCCGCGCTCGTGGGGCGCGTGCCGAGCAAAGCCGCCAGCTCGTCGCACTCGATGCGGGCGAGGGCGTCACCGAATCGACGTTTGCGGTCCATCACTTCGATCAGCACCCTTACGTCGTTCCCGCGCGACTTCGCGAACAGGTTCGTGAGATGCGGGGCGACATCGTGTTCGATCGTGTATGCCGCGGCGTCGGCCAGGATGTCGTTGGTACCTGCGTCGGTTGGCATGGTGGGTCGCTCGACCGTGATGCCCGCGGCTTCTGCGATCGACTCACAGGTCGAGCGATCTCCCGCGTATCGATAACACAGGAACCACGCGACCGACTCCTGTGGATGTGCGTGCACCGTCATCGCGTGGATCGGGATCATGCCCCGCACGTTCTGATGGACGCGGTAGTACTCGGCCGCGGCCTTCGTGTAGGGAATGCCCGATTCTTGCTCGTAGAGGTGAAAGAGGCCGTCGAGGCCACCCGAGGGGTTCCAGAACTCACGCACGCAGAAGTTGCCGAGGTCCTCGAGTGGATCGGCAAAGTGGCCCCACTCGAGGTCGATGACCGCGCTGACGTGGTCGCCGTCGAACATGAAGTTGACCGGACCCGTATCGCCCTGCACGAGCGACACGCGGGCCAGCGTGGTCGGCGCGTTGCGGCGCAACCAATCGAGGCCGTACGTGATGAGCGGATCGGTGTAGTGCGCGAGGAAGTCGGCGAAGTTCTTCTCGACGAGGTCGACCTCGCTGAGCGATGCCTCGTGCGGCGTGGTCGGAATGTACGGCATGAACGGCGCGAGACCGAGCTCGTCAAGGTCGAGGGTGTGCATGCGCGCCATCACCTTGATGAAGTCTTCCATCACGGCGCGCTGCTGACGTTTGTCGGTGATCTTGTCGATATCGGAGCGCCCACGCACGCGCTCGAAAAGGGTGCAGCTCAGCTCCTCGTCGCGTCCGTAGACCTTCGGCACCGGCACCGAGGTGTTGCCGAGTGCTTCGATGATCTTGGTCTCTTTGAACAACGAGGTTGCCGAATCGGGCCCCGCCGGGACGCGTTCGAGGCGTAGGAAGCCTTCGAGCACTGTGCCATCGGGGCGCGTCACGTCGACCACCCAGGCCTCGCGTCGAGCGACGTGGCGTTCGAGACGTGTGATCGTGCCGCCGCCGACACCGGCCACCCACTCGACCATGCCCTCAGGCAAGTCGTGCTGCAGATCGGTCATGTGGTCCCCCTCTGTAGAGGAACCGACCGTAGTGGACAGCCCGAGCCCCGGTCGTTAGATGGTGGACTCGGCGAGGCGCCGTACGCCGATGCGTCGAATGCGGGTTGCGACGCGTGGCACGACGGCGCACAGCTCATCGAACTCCGGTGGCGACAACACCAGTACTTCGGCGTCGTTGATCACCTCGACGGTGGCGGTGTGGCGGGCGCGCGGGCCAGCCATGAGCGCGATCTCCCCGACGCAGTCGCCAGCCTGAAGGCGCGCAACCTCGATGCCGTCGCGCTGCACGCTCAGCTCGCCGGAGACGACGACGGCGAACTGACGCCCGTAGTCACCCTGACGTGTGATGAGACGGCCATGCGGCAGCGTGATCATGGTGCCGTAGCGAAGCGCTGTTGCGCGCTCACGCCGAGTGAGTCCGTCGAAAAGGGAGGTGTCCAGTGCCTTGCTCATGGTCACATCATCAATGATCGAGCGCTCGCTGTCGGTCGCCGCGCCGACCGAGGAAGTGTCGGCTCGACGACAGATCGGCTACCCCGAGTTCACCTTGCCTGTTCGCGAAGCGCATCGATGTCGTCGATGCGCAACACGGCTCTGCCTTGCGTGAGCACGCCGAGCGCCGCGAGCTCGCCAATGGTTTCGGTGACGGTTTGGCGCGAGGTGCCGGCGACCGACGCCAGATCGTCGTGGGTGAGCCGCACGATTGGCGGCATGCTCTCGGCTCCGTAGAGCTCGGCCAACTCGACCAGTCTGCGCTTCACGCGCCGATCGGCCGATAGGTGTAACGCCTCCGCGTAGAGCGTGGTCGAACGTTGCACGGTCGCCACCAACTGACCGAGCAGATGAGCGATGACGGCCATGTCGGTGGAGCACAGCTCGACGAAATCGCGCCTCTCGATACGGAGCACCTCGACCGCGTCGAGTGCAATGACCGACGCGTTGCGTGCGCCACGGTCGTCGAGCAGTGCGAGCTCACCGAAGCTCGATGCGGGTCCGAGGACTTGCACGGTGATCTCATGGCCGTCGACCGTGACGAGGTGCACGGCTACGTGGCCGCGTTCGAGAAGGAACAGCGCGTTGCCGTCGTCGCCCTCGTGAAACACCGGATGCCCCTTCGAGAAGCGCCTCCGTCTCGCGCGCGAGAGCAGCTCGTCGCGCCGGTGGGGAGGCAGCAAGGTGAGGAGGGGCCAATCAATGGTGGACATTGTCGTGCAGTGTCGCGCACCGCGCGACGCACGGACCGCTGGGCGACGAGGCCGTCTACCATCTCGAACAACCGAAGGAGGACCGTGGCCATCGATTCGAAGTTCGTTCCCACGCAACAGAACCTCGAGATGCGCCTACCACCGGTGTTCGCGACGGTCGACGAGGAGCGCCTCCATCGCCAACAGCGTTTGGCGGGAGCGCTGAGGCTCTTCGGCAAGTTCGGGTTCGGGGAAGGCGTCGCCGGGCACATCACCTGTCGCGACCCGGAGTTGACCGATCACTTTTGGGTCAACCCGTTCGCGATGAGCTTTCGCCATGTCCGCGTCAGCGATCTCCTCCTCGTCAATCATCAGGGTGAGGTGGTGCATGGCAGCAAGCCGGTGAACCGTGCGGCGTTTGTCATCCACGCCGCCATCCATCGCGCGAGACCCGACGTGATCGCCGCCGCGCATGCACACTCGCCGTATGGCAAGGCCTTCTCGGCACTGGGTCGCCACCTCGACCCAATAACGCAGGACGCATGCATGTTCTTTGAGGACCACGGTTTGTGCACGGCGAAGGGTGGACGCGTCGCCGTCGAGGAAGAAGACGGCGAGGTGATCGCCGCTGCACTCGGCCGGCACAAGGCGGTCATTCACCAGAATCACGGGCTCATCACCGTGGGCGACACGGTGGACGCCGCGGCCTGGTGGTTCATCACGATGGAGCGAACCTGTCAGGCGCAGCTGTTGGCACAGGCCGCCGGTACGCCGTGCTTGATCGACGCCCACGATGCTCGCTTCACCCGCGATCAAACGGCGTTTCCGCTCGCCGGCTGGTTCAGCTTCCAGCCCTTGTGGGACGAGATCGTCCGTAGCGAACCCGACCTGTTGCAGTAAGGAAGACGCGCGTGACCACCAAGCCCATCCCGGCCTATGTCGACGATATTCTCGCGGACAAGCCCACCGCATACCTCGCGACAATGCGGTCCGATGGCCGTATGTCGGTGACGCCGATGGCAGTCATGTACGACGGCGAGCACCTGCTGCTCAGCACAACGAAGGACCGAATGAAATACCGGAACTTGCTCGCCGATGACCGAGTCACGGTGTGCGTGCCACACCGCAACAACCCGAATCGGTATGTGGAGGTCCGCGGCCGCGCCTCGTTGATCGATGACACCGACCGGTCGTTCATCAACAGCATTGCGAAGGCGTATATGAACGTTGACGTGTATCCCTTCGATCGGCCCGGTCAGGAACGCGTGGTCCTGCGTGTATTCGCCGAGCAAGTGTCCGCGCCTCGTATTCCGCTGGCCGAAGACCCACCGAACGCTCACGACTGAGCCATGAGCACAACGGATGCAGTGACCGCAGAAGTTGTACGAAACGCGTTGTCGATGGCGGCTCAGGAGGGTGGCGTCGTCGTCGTCAAGGCATCGCACTCGACGTTCATCCAAGAAGGGGCCGATTCGTCGGCCGCAGTCCTTGACGCGACCGGTCGCCTGGTGACGCAGTCGACCGCGACCACGTTGATGCACGCGGCGAGCTTGCGTGAATCATTGCGCGCGCTGTTGCGCGAGATCCCGGCTGACACGATGCAGCACGGTGATGTGTTCGCGCAGAACGACCCGTTCAAAGGCGGCATTCACGCCAACGACATTGCGGTCTTGCGCCCCGTGTTCGGGACCGACGGCGCGGGGCCCTACTACTTCGCGGGAACCATCATCCATGTGGCCGACCTTGGTGGCGGATACGCAGGTGGCGTGGCCGCGACGGCGCAAGACATGTTCGCCGAGGGTATGAATCTTCCGCCGGTTCACCTGTACCGCGCGGGCGAACCCGAGGCGGTGGTGTGGAAGATCATCGAGGGCAACAGCCGTACGCCTGAAAAAGTGATTGGCGACATCCGCGCGCTCGTGTCGGGCGCCAACGTGATGGCGCGTCGCGTCGAGGAGCTCATTGCGCGCTACAGCGTTGCCGGACTCGCCGAACACATCGAGGCGTACATCACGTACACCGAGGCGCGCATGCGCGACGAGTTGCGACGGATTCCCGTCGGCACGTACCACGGCGCCTTCACGATCGATTCCGATGGCGTCCAGCTCGACAAGACCTACGAGGTACGCGTCGCGGTCACGGCGCGCGGTGATGGTTCGATGCAGCTCGACTTCACCGGAACCGACGCCCAAGCCAAGGGAGCGATCAACGCGTCATACTCGCAGGCGCTCTCCGGTGTGTTGTTCGCTGTTCGATGCTTTCTCGACCCGAGCATCCCGATGAACGAAGGGTGCTACACCCCGCTCGAGGTCATCTTTCCGCACGGCTCATTGATGAACCCGCATGCGCCTGCCGCCTGCGGCGGGCGCATCGTCGTGGTCACGGCGGCCATGGAGGCAATCGTCGAAGCGCTGTCGCAAGCGCGGCCCGACATGGCCTTGGCTTCGTCGGGCCTCGTGCACTTGTACGCGATGTCAGGCGCCCGAACCGGCGAAGCGTCGCCATGGCTGGTGATGGCCATGGACTTTGGTGGGTTGGGCGCTCGCGCTCACGACGACGGACCTGACGCTACCGGCGCGTTCGTGCTCGGTGGACGAACCGCGGTGCTGCAGGTCGAGCCGTATGAGGCGCAGTACCCGGTGATGATCGAGTACACCCGCCCCCGCGTCGACTCAGGCGGCGCCGGTGTGCAACGCGGCGGACTCGGTATCGATACGGCGATGCGATTGCTTGGCGAAGCCGAGCTGGTCGTTCGCGGCGATCGTATGGTGCTTGCACCACCGGGTCGCGCGGGGGGCACGGCCGGCCAACCAGGGTTCTGGCGCGTCGAGCACGACGATGGTCGCGTCGACGAACTTGCGCCGCGTCAATCACACGTACGTCTCGGCGCCGGGGACGTCTTCCACTTCGCAACGTCGGGAGGTGGCGGTCTCGGCGATGCGTGGACGCGCGACCCAGCGCTCGTCGCACACGATGTGGCCGTTCGGCGTGTGTCACGCGAGGCGGCACGTGTGTCGTACGGCGTTGTGGTCGACGACGATGGTGTGCTTGACGCGGTCGCGACGGCACAGTTGCGGAGCGACCCAACGGCACAGTTGCGGAGCGGGCGATGAGGGTCGCCATCGGCATCGACGTCGGAGGCACCTTTACCGACGTGGTTCTCGTCGATGAAAAGGGGGCCATCCACGCGTCGAAAGTGGTTACTACGCCGGCAGACCCACGTGAGGGTGTGCGCCATGGTGTCGCCGTGGCGCTCGGTGCAGCTGGTCTGGCGGGGTCCGATGTCGACCGGTTCGTACACGGGACCACGCTCGCGACGAACGTGCTGCTTCAACGCGCGGGCGCGCGCACGGCGTTTGTCACCACGCACGGGTTTGGCGATCTGCTGCGTCTCGGGCGTTCGACGCGTAGTGGTGAAGCTCGCTACGACCTGATGTTTCCACCGTCGACTCCTCCCGTCGACGAGCATCTGACCTTTGAGGTGCACGAGCGGTTGACAGCGTCCGGAGACGTTCACGTGCCGCTGACGACGCAACATGTCGACGAGGTTGTCTCGCACATTGCCGCGCAGCGCCCCGAGGCGATTGCGATCTGCTTCTTGCATGCGTACGCGAACCCGTCACACGAACAAGCCTTCGCCGAAGCGTGCCGCGCCGCGATGCCGGACGTGTTCGTGGTGTCATCGGCCGACACCTGGCCCGAGATGCGCGAGTACGAGCGAGCCACGACGGCGCTCGCGTGCGCGTACGTCGGGCCGGTGATGGCGACCTACCTCGATGGTCTCCAAGCGATGCTCCGCGAGCTCGGCGTGAGCTGCCCGGTGCAGATCATGGATTCGAGTGGCGGCGTTCTCTCCGCCGCCCACGCTGCGCGCAAACCGGTGGCAACGATCGAGTCGGGTGGTGCCGCGGGCGTGATGGCTGCGGGCTTTGTCGGCCAACTCCTCGGCGAACGTGACGTGCTGTCGTTCGACATGGGCGGTACAACCGCGAAGACCGCGGTGGTGCGTGACGGCACGCCGACCTTGACGTTCGACTTTCGCGTCGGCGGGCCGGCCAGTGCCGGTGATCGTCGCAGTGACGGCTTGCCCGTGAAAACGCCAGTCGTCGATCTCGCCGAGATCGGCGCCGGTGGTGGATCGTTGGCGTGGGTGGACGCAGGCGGAGCGTTACAGGTCGGTCCTCGTTCGGCCGGCGCCGTTCCGGGCCCCGCGTGCTACGGCCGCGGTGGCGTGTATCCCGCGGTGACCGATGCGAACCTCGTGCTGGGCTATCTCCGTTCCGGTGAGCTCAGTGACGGTGTCTCGTTGTCGCCCGATCTAGCCGCAGCGGCCGTCGACGAGCACGTTGCGCGTCCACTCGGGATCACCACGCTTGACGCCGCTCGAGCGATCCATGAGATCGTGAACAACAACATGGTCGCGGCCATCCGCATGGTGACCGTGCAGCGCGGCATCGACCCCCGGGATTTCGCGCTCGTGGGTTTCGGTGGTGCCGGCCCGATCCATCTTGTACGGCTGGCCGAAGCGTTCGGCATTGCGCGAGTGGTGGTGCCGTGGGCGGCTGGTGTGGCGTCGGCTCTCGGCTTGGTCGCGGCCGATCCTTCGGTCATCGAGATTCATGGACACCTCGTGGCCGCCGACCTCGCCGATCCGGTTGCGGTGACCGCGGTGTTCGACGGGCTCGCCGCGCGCGCGCGGGCGGCCATTGGTGGCGGGGGGGCCATCCGCGTGCAACGCGTGATCGAGGCCCGCTATCCCGGGCAGGTACATCAGCTCGCAGTGGATGTCGTCGATGGCGTGCTGACGCGTTCGGATCTCGACACTGCGGTCGAGCAGTTCCACGCTCGGTATTTCGCCACGTATGGCATCGCGATGCGGGCGCCGGTGCAGTTCGTCACTTACCGCGTGCGCGCGACGCAGGCCGTGGAAAAGCCCGAGCCTTCGCGTGACCGCTCGATCGCGTACGTGCCTGACGCGGCGAACGTTCGCCAGGTGTACTTCGCAGAGCATGGGGCGTATGCGCCGACGCCGATATATCGGTGGGAGAGCCTTCGGTCCGGTGCGACGATTGCGCACGCCTCAATTATCGAAGGCGCTGCAACATCGGTCGTGGTTCCTCCGACCTGGACGGCCACGCTCGACGCCATGAAGAACGTGCTGCTTACCCGCTGATCGTGCGCGCCGGAATCGTTGCCAGGCGTCTGGCGTCGGCGCACACGGCACGAAAGTGGCAGCCGTCTACGTGGTCGTTCACCAGTCCCATTGCTTGCATGAACGCGTACAGCGTGGTTGGCCCAACGAAGCGCCAGCCGCGCTTCTTCAAATCCTTCGAGATGCGCTCGCTGGTAGGCGTGGTCGCCGGCACGCCGGAACCATGCGCTGACGCGCCTTCGCGCGTTGGCGGCTCGAACTGCCAGACGTACGCGGCGAGCGTGCCGAATTCGGCCACCAGCTCACCGCAGCGATGCGCATTGTTGATCGCCGCTTCGATTTTGCCGCGATGACGCACGATGCCCGCGTCGTCGAGCAGCCGGGCAATGTCCATCTCACCGAAGGTGGCCACGATCGCGTGGTCGAACCCGGCGAAGGCGGCGCGAAAGTTGTCACGCTTGCGCAGGATCGTGAGCCACGAGAGTCCTGATTGAAAACCTTCGAGCACCAGCTTCTCGAACAGGCGGAAGTCGTCCACGACCGGACGGCCCCACTCGTTGTCGTGATACGCGACGTAGTCGGGCGCCTCGCCGGGCCACCAGCAGCGCGAAACGCCCTGATCGTCGGTGCGCACCCATTCGAGTGCGAGACCAGTGGTCTGGGCTTCGGCCATCAGCAGGGAGCCTCGAACGCGGCGACGATGAAGTCGGTCACCATGTCGGCGAGTTCCTCTGGTGTTGGTTGAGCGCCCACGCGTCGAGCCAGCCACGCGGGCAGCATGTCGTTCGCGAACGAGGCGTCGACCACATCGCGCGCCATAGCGAAGCGAACCGCTCGCGCCATGGGGTGCAGCTGCGGAGTGACCTGCTCAAGGGCATCGAGGAACCGACGCGTGTAGGGGCCGAAGTATTTCTCGAGCAACATTGCCGCTTCGGGATCGGCGCGCATCGCTTGGCGACAACGAAGAAACGATCGACCGCCGGGCACGCGGTCTGCGGCGAGCTCGGCGGAGGCGGTCACGAGCACTCGCACCACGCCGTGCACCGTCGGGTCATGCTGCAGCGCTTCTTCGAGGAGTTCGACGCGACGACTGCCGATCTGCTGCGCACGGCGCTCGACGATCGCGTGGATGAGACCTTCCTTCGTGCCGAAGTAGTAGTTGATCGCTGCCGTGTTCGCCTGAGCGCGGGCCGTGATGTCGCGCACAGAAACGTTGCCGATGCCTCGTTCGCCGATGAGTTGTTCGGCCGCGAACATCAGGCGATCGCTCGTCGAAGCCGCGTACGATGAGACGCTTCGCGGCGTTCGAGTGCGTGTCTGAGCCACTGCACCAATGTAGTCGAACAGTTGCTTGAAACAGTTGGAACAGGTCGGCCGGTCACATCGTAAGATGTCCATCGAAACGGGAGGTGCGTCATGCACGATGCGCGTATCGGTGTGGTCTACAACATGGCGCCGCAGCCTCCATCCGAGAAGGACACCACGTGGTTCGCTGCGGGCGCGATCAGCATTGGTGTCGAGTATCGCGACGTCAACCCTGACGATCTTCTGGCGCTCTACCAAGATGATCCGGCCCAGCTGAAGGAGCTGCTCGAGAAGTCACCCGATGGAGGCTTCTCCGACAACGGCGTGTCAATTCATGTGCGGGACGCGGCCGACGGATACGAGTATCTGCGTTTCGACTGCTTCGACAACGAGCCGCACTATCACTACATCCACAATGCCACCGATCCGTTCATCAACAATGTGGTCGCATACGACCCGTTCGCGAGCGGCGACATGCTCGCGTTCACGTTGGGTTGTTTGCGCACGCGCCTTGCCGACATGTTGCCGCGCGCCGGCGCCGGCCATCTCGTCGGTCAACTCGATGCCGCGGTCGTCGCCGCAACGGTCGAAAAGGTCGACGCCATAGCGTCGGCCGCGCTCGCCAACGTGCGTCGTCTGCAATCTGCGGCAGGCTGACGGCTTCGTCCTGCCGGTAGTCCGGAGACGGTTGGCCGAGTGAAGAATCTCAGCCAGGTCGGCGCGGAAGTCGAATCGCGAGGACCAACGCAACGATGAATACCGGTATCAGAAAGAGCCACACCTCGCGCAGCTGATCGAGGGCTGCTCTGCCAACCTGCGACGTGTCGCCGAGGATGCCGAACGCGGTGGCGATACCGGCAAGCGAGCCGCATTGGCGCGCGGTCATCAAGATCGCGACGCCGACGCCATAGTTCGTCTCGTCAAGCTCGCGCGCACCGATCCCGTTCATCATGCTGAGTCCGATGCCCCATCCCCCGATGCCTGCACCGATGACCGCTGGGAAGAAGTGGGTCCAGTATTGCGGGTGTTCGGTCGGCATGAGCCGAAGGAACAGCATGGTTGCGATCATCATGAGGAGGCCGACGATCAAAATGGTGCGTTCGTCGATCCGCTTCGATACGCGTACGACAGCTACCGCGGTCAACGACGCGGCGACGGAGAACGGCACGATGGCAAGCCCGGATCCGAATGTGCTGTAGCCCCAAACGCGCTTGAGGAACTGAGGCATCATCGAGAAGTTGGCGAAGATTCCCGCCGGAATCACGATCGACAGCAGCGCCGTGCGGCGGTAGGTGCGAAGTCGGAGCAGTTTCGGCTCGATGATCGGCGCGGGATGATGGTTGCAGCGCCACCAAACCGTCGGGGCCAATACGGCGACGATGACGACGGCAGTCACGACGCGTGGGTCGGTCCAACCCCATGAGCGCCCCTGGGCGAGCACGAGTGCTGACGCGCCCAACGTGACTGCGGCGAACCCGATGCCCACGACATCGGGCAACGATCCCGTCGCGTGCTTCTCGGTGTCAACTTGCACACCGGCCGTTCGGATCAACGCGATGACGCCAACCGGTACGTGGACGAAGAACGCGCTGCGCCAACCGAATTGGCTGACCAGTCCGGTGCCGAGCGACGGACCCAGTGCTCCGGCGACCGCGCCGACCGCAGTCCACATCGCGATCACGCGTGTGGACTCGCCTCTCGGCCACACGGCAAGCACGAGCGCGAGCGACGACGGGAAGACGAACGCAGCGCCCAGGCCTTGCACGGAACGGCCGACCAGCAACATGCGGTAGCCGACAGCGCAGCCACCGATGAGCGAGCCGAATACGAAGAGCGCGAGGCCGATCATGAACGTGGTTCGGCGACCTTTGCGATCGCCGATGCGGCCAACGGCCACGAGCGTTGATGCCATCGTGATCGTGTACGTCGTGACGATCCACGACAGTTTCGAAGGGGCGGTTTGTCCGACGCCCTTGCCGATGTCGACCAATGCGATGGGCACGAGTGTGCTGTCGAACGACATCAAAAAAACGGCGACGGCTGCGATCGAAAATACGACCCAGTGTTGGGGGAGCGGCCGTCGCGCCGCACTGCTCGCCCGGGGAACTGTCTCGGTCACCTTGCCCTCCGGCGCGATTGTTGCACGATGCAAACAGGTTCGCACGCGTCCGGTCGTAGTCTTCGCGGTCGTCCCGGGGCCAATCCCGAAGGGAATCGATCGTGAGCGAACCTGACCACCCAGCAGTCCCGGCCGACGAGAGACTGGCGATCAACGACCTTGTGGCCCGCTATGTCGAGGCCGTTGCCTTGTTCGACCTGGCGCTGTTCCGATCGGTGTGGGCAGCCGATTCGGTGTGGGTGGTCGACGGTCGCGGCTCGTTTCATGGTCCCGAGGAGATCACCGCGCTCTACAACCGGCTGCGGTCTCGGCAGGAGTTCGCGATTCAAAGAGTCGTCAGCGGTAGGGCGCAGATCGCTCCCGATGCCCGAACCGCCGAAGGTCGCTGGATCATCCATTCCCTGACCCGCACCGATGGTGCGGGCGCTGAGCTGGTGGGCATCTACGACGACCGGTACGTGCGCGAGACCGGAGGTTGGCGATTTCGTGAACGAGTATTCACCCCCTTGTACCGCGGCCCGCTCGACCTCAACGGTTCGGTCTTCGCGCCGCCTACGCTCGGCCCAATCGGCGAAGGGGATCCGCGATGACCACGATCGATCTGCTCGACGGCTACCTGTACGCGGGTGATCCGACGCCGACGTATGCGTGGCTGCGGGACAACGACCCGGTGCACTGGGACCCGGTGAACGAGATCTGGGGTATCAGCCGGTATCAGGACATTGTCGACATCGAGAAGAACAC
>JAYUFA010000518.1:0-3426 GCA_043738925.1 Actinomycetota bacterium | reverse complement strand
AGGTCAGCTTCCGAGACGCGAAATCGCCGTACTCGGCCAGCGCACGGTCCTTGCGAATGTCGTCAGCTTCGTCGAGATCGGAACCGTCGATCACCGCGCCCAACATTTCACGCGCATAACGCAACACGATGCGATGCGCGCCGTCTCCGCTGCGTGGACGCAACCCGCTCGCAACAAGGTGCGCCGTGATCGCCTTGCGGATCGCGTCGTGGCACGCGGAGACGACCAACGTCATGTCGTCATCGGCGAGAACACGCGCGGAATGTACATCGCGACGTGCGTCGTTCACTCACTCGCGAGCTGCGCCCATGTTCGCGCGTACGCGCTCGAACTCACCCGTCGCGATCGCCTCGGCAAGCCAACGAGCGGACCGATCGCGGTCAACCACCGCGACCGGGTCGCTCGGCAGTCACGGGGACGAGCGGCGACGATCGCACCTGCTCGACGAACGGATTGGCCGGAGTGGCCTCCCACGCCGCACGATCCACCACGACCGGGTTGACCTCGACGCGCAGCTCCCGATCGAGGCCCCGACACGCGGCACGCACATCTCGCACCGCGATATCGCCAACCACGAGAAGGTCGATATCGCGTGGCGCGGGGCCGGGCTCACCCCGAAAACGCGCGGCCCACGAGCCGAAGATGAACGCCTCCTCGACACCTGCCAGAGGGGCGAGGACGTCACGCACCCGACCAAGGACGCCAACCGTCTGCACGAGGATCGAGCGAAGCTCCTGCGCCCATGGCAAGTCCCAGTTCGGCGCAACGAGGGTGTTGCGGCCGAGCGCTCGCACCTCGACGATTCCGTGTGCCGCGAGGCGAGCTACTTCACGGCTGGCGGTCCCTTGCGCCACGTCGGCCAGCTCGGCCAGCTCGCCGATCGCAAGCTCCGTCGCGGGTCCGGCGAACAAGATGCCGAGCAGCCGCATCTGCTGCTCCGAGCGGAAGAGCGGGACAAGCGACGGGGCCGGCTGACTCACATTCGCGGTGATATCGTCGAGAATGCGGATTTGACTACGGTGTGGATTCGATCTTCCAAGGCGACGCCTCGATCGTGATGCGCGTCGTCGCGCTCATCGCGACCACAGACCCAACGCAGCATCGAGGACGCGTACACCTGCCCATCTCTGCAAGGTCCGCTGCTACGACGCGAGCCAGCACAACCCGATCGGCCGCAGCGACGAAAAGGGCACGCGAAGGACAGTTCAACGCCCGACGGATGGCCCACGACTCGACGAACTGAGGACGAAATGAGGACTGAACGCCTCGTCTGAACTGAATACTACCTGCTCAGAGCCTGTGGATAAGATTTCCCCGCCTACAGGCCGACTCACCGTCACCAACCTGGGGAAATCGAGCTATACTGCCTTTGAACTGGTGTTATGTCGTCCGTTTCGTCCCATTGAATGTCGTCCAATGCCGTTTTTTCGTCCTCAATGCTGAGGACTTTCTGAGGACTGAGGACTTCTTGAGGACGAAACTCGGCCTCGTGACACCGCTTCGGCGGTGGACATCGCAAGCATCGACAAGCGCGCCAACGGGCGGTACCGAGCGCGCTGGCGCGAGTACACAGACGACCCTCAAAAGACCCGCCAGTTCGACAGGTCTGATCCGGTACTGCGAGACCTCGCGGCCGAGCAGCTCGCCTGACGCATGTCTCTCCCGACAAACCGAAACCTGGAACCTGTTGGCGAGAGATGGCCACGGCGGGTCCAATCTGCTGGTGCAAGAAGGACGGCGCTCGCAGATGCCACCGGTAGGCTCCTCATTACGAAAGGTTAGATCACGATCCTTTCGTAACGGTCGACCCGCGAAAGGATCCCGATGGCCGAGCTCATCGACCTCCTCTGGGAAGGTGGCGGCTACGGCGCGCGCTGTGACCGTCGGCCGTTCCGGTTCCACGCCTTCGTCCCCGACCTCATCGCCGACGACGACCTCACTCTGGCCGGCCGAGCCGCCGACGCGGTCGCTCGCGCCACCGCCGCCCTCGGCGAGCTCCAGACCCGCCAGCCAGCGCACGACCTCGAAGCCCTCGCGACACCGCTGCTGCGCGCCGAGGCGCTCGGTTCGTCGTTCATCGAAGGGCTCCGCGCCTCCAACCGTCGCCTGGCCCTCGCCGACTACGAACCCCTCGCCGCCGATGGCACAGCGCGCGCCGTGCTCGGCAACGTCCGCGCGATGGAGCGCGCCATCACCATCGGCACCGCAGACCGCCTGCTCCGCCTCGATGACCTCCTCGACATCCACCACGCGCTGCTCGACGGCACTACCGAAGCGCGGTTCGCGGGCATCGTCCGCACCGAACAGAATTGGATCGGCGGACGCGGCACCAGCCCCCGTGACGCAGCCTTCGTCCCACCGCCCCCCGACCGCCTCCCGGCGCTGCTCTCCGACCTCATCGCTTTCTGCAACCACGACGACATCCCTGCCATCGCCCAGGCCGCGATCGCTCACGCCCAGTTCGAGACCATCCACCCCTTCGGCGACGGCAACGGCCGCGCCGGCCGCTGCCTCGTCCATGTCATCCTCCGCCGACGTGAGGTGGCCCGCCGCGTCGTCCCCCCGATCAGCGTCGTGCTCGCCACCAACGCCCGCCGCTATATCGCCGGCCTGACCGACTTCCGCGACGGACACGTCGACGACTGGATCGGCTCGTTCGCCGACACCGTCACCGCCGCATCGACCGCCACCCTCGAACTGTCGAAGCGGATCCAACAGCTCCTCGATGAGCTCCGTATACGCGCCGGATCACCTCGCCGCGATTCCGCGGCCCACAAGATCGTGCTTGCGCTGCCGACGCACCCCATCGTCAGCGCGGAGAGCGTCGCGACGATCCACGGGATCACGCCGACCGCAGCGCGAGCCGCACTCAACCGACTCGAAGCAGCGGGCGTGCTGAGCCCATTGCGAGTCGGCCGCCGACGCGACCGCGAGTGGGTCTGCGACGACCTGTTCCAGACACTCGACGAGTTCGAACACCTCCTCGGCCATGGCGACGATGGCGATCGCCCGCGACCCGCTCCCCCGGCGACATGGCCACCCAAGCGTGCCCGGTGAGGCAACGATCGGTCGCCGACCCCTGCGCGCGGTTGCGGTACGTGCGGGTACAGATCGGGACGCCGCGCCCGATCGGCATCGCTTGGCGCCGCGGCGGACCGGTGCGTTGCACGGGCGCGGGATACGTCAGGGCAACAACGCCGGGTTGCCGATGTGGTCGGCGACCGCGGTCGAGTTCGAAAGTTCGCGGACGAGGTTGTATTGATCGCGCTGGAGTTCGATGTAGTGGTCAGGGCGCAGACCGCTCGTCACGTTCGCAATGAAGTTCACTCGATAGCTGTAGCCACCTTGCGCAACGATGTCAGCCGCCCCAGCGGCGGTGTCGGTGATGGTGTTGGCCTCAATCAGAACGAAGATGTTCTGATTGAG
>JAYUFA010000517.1:0-9067 GCA_043738925.1 Actinomycetota bacterium | reverse complement strand
GTGAGCGTGTACGCACTCGCCTACGACGCTCTCGTCGCCAACGACGGCCGGGGCGCGCTCATGGTGCCGGTGAACAACTTCGCGTCGGGCACCCAGCGCGAGGTCCGCGAGATGCTCGTGCATCCGCTCACGGTGCCCGGTCTCGGCGACGCTGGCGCGCATTGCACGATGATCTGTGACGGCAGCTTTCCCACGTATCTCGCTACCTACTGGGGGCGCGATGCGAACAGCGATACCCGCGTTCCCATCGAGTGGGTGATCCGCCGCCAGTGCGCCGAAACGGCCGCGCTCGTGGGCCTTTACGATCGCGGTGTGTTGGCGACCGGCTACCGCGCCGACATCAACCTGATCGACCACGACAACCTCGCGATCTCTATCCCCGAGATGCTCTACGACCTGCCGGCAAACGGCAAACGTCTCGTGCAGCGCGCCACCGGCTACGTCGCCACGATGGTCGCCGGCGAGATCACCTACCGCGACGGCATGCCCACCGGTGCTTTGCCCGGCCACCTCGTGCGCGGCAGTCAACCGGCACCGAGCGTATGACGCCTCAAGGAGCAACCCGATGACGTTCGCGTTCGTGCCCAGCGACGAGGTCACGGCCATTCGCAATCGACTCGATCATCCGGTGATCGACAGCGACGGGCACCTGCTCGAGTTCCTGCCACTCGTGCGCGACATCTTGGTCGACCTCGCTGGCGAAGACGTCGCACTGCGCTTCGATGCGATGGTCAACGGTGGCCGCGCCATCAGCCGATTCGCGCCCGGCGCCGAGCGGCGCGCCGCGGGTATGTCACGAACGGCGTTCTGGGGCGTCCCGACGAGGAACACGCTCGATCGTGCCACCGCCATCTTGCCCGAGTTGTTGTACGCGCGACTCGATCAGCTCGGTATCGACTTCGCGATGCTCTACCCCACCGCCGGGCTCACGGTCACCGCCTTCCCCGACGAAGAGTTGCGCCGCGCCATGGCCCGCGCGTTCAACACCTACTACGCCGAGGCGTACGCCGGCCTGCGCGACCGTCTCGAGCCGGTGGCCGCGATACCGATGTTCTCACCCGAAGAAGCGGTCGACGAGATCGAGTACGCGGTGCGCACACTCGGCCTCAAGGCCGTGATGCTCGCCGGCGTGATTCCTCGGCCCATCGCCGGTGCGGAAACCACGCGTGGCGCGCGTTGGATCGACACCCTCGGCCACGATTCCGTGCACGACTACGACCCCGTGTGGGCGAAGTGCGACGAGCTCGGCGTGGCCCCGACGTTCCATTCGAGCGCGCAGGGTTGGGGCACGCGTATGTCGACCACGAACTACGTGTACAACCACATCGGCAGCTTCGCGGTGGCCGGCGAGGCGGCCGCGCGGTCGCTCATCTTCGGCGGAGTGCCGATTCGTTTCCCGAACTTGCGCTTCGCGTTCCAAGAGGGCGGCGTCGCATGGGCGTGCAATCTCTACAGCGACATCTTGGGCCATTTCAGCAAGCGCAATCGTGACGCGATCCATCACTATGACCCCGCCGCGCTCAACCTCGACACGCTTACCGAGCTGTTCGACCAATTCGCCACGGGTCGCATCAAGGACCGACGCGATCGCATGCAGTACGGGCTCAACATGTTGTCCGAACCCGAGACCGAGCCGGCTGTTCTCGACGAGTTCGCGTGCACACTCATCGAGAGCGCGTCCGACCTCTACGACATCTTCACCCGTCAGTACCACTTCGGTTGCGAAGCCGACGACCCGATGAACGCGATGGCGTTCGACTCCGACGTCAACCCAGGCGGCGCGCGGTTGCGTGGCGTGTTCGCGTCCGATGTCGGCCACTGGGACGTGCCCGATGTGAGCGAAGTGCTGTGCGAGGCCTACGAGCTCGTCGAGCACGGCCATTTCACTGAGGCCGACTTCGCCAGCTTCGTGTTCGAAAATCCGATCTCGTTGTGGGCCGGCAACAAGCCTGACTTCTTCGACGGCACCGTCGTCGAAGGCGCAGTGCGCAAGCACCTCGGCCGCGCATGAGTTCGATGAACCCGAGCCAGACGGTTCACTCGCGCATCGGTATCGGTGGCATCGTCACCGAGAACGTCCTGCAGAGCGTCTACCTCGACCCGTACCCGCAACTGTGCGCGCACGGCATCGTGCGCATCTCCGTGTGGGTGCTCATGGCCGACATCATGGGTGGCTGGCAGGCTGAGCGAACCTCGGGCAACGACTGGACATTCACGACCGACCTGTCGGTTCGAGCACCAGTGTTGCGCGTGCCAACACGTGTCACGGGCACCGCCACCACGTTGCGTGCCGGCAAAGGCAACGTGTCAGCCGACGTCTCGATGTGCGACGAGAACGGCGAGCTGTTCGCCTACTCGCACGTGGGCTTCATCCGCATGCCGCGGCGTCCGGAAGATCCACCGAAGCCTGACATGGCGGGAAGCGCCGAGCGTTGGGGTGAACGCGAGCTGCTCACATCGCTGCTCGCGGAAGCCGCCGGCGCGCACGTACTCGATGCCGCGACGGGCCACATCGCGGTCGACCTCGACGACGCGCTGCGCAATCCGGCAGGGGCCATGCAAGGTGCGATGGTGGCCTTGGTCGGCGAGCTCGCCGCGGAAGCGCTCGGAACACACCATCTGGATCACCAACAGGTCGTGACCGACATCGATGTGCGCTACCTCGCCATGGGCCGCGTCGGCCCGATCCACGCGCACGCGTCGTTCATCGGGCCACCGACGCTCGGCAGTGTCCGCGTCGAACTACACGACCTCGGCAACAACGATCGGCTGATCGCCGTGATCCTCGCCCGCCTCGCCCCCGCCCCCGCCAGCATCTGACACCGACCGGCGCCGATACTCTTTCACCATGCTCGACTATCTGATCAAGGGTGGCACGGTCGTCGACGGCACCGGTGCTCCGGGCCGTATCGCCGATGTGGCTCTTCGAAACGGTCGTATCGTGGCCGTTGGCACGGTGACGGAAGATGCGCACGAGACCATCGACGCCGATGGCCTCATCGTGTGTCCCGGTTTCGTCGATCCACACACGCATTACGACGCGCAGTTGTTCTGGGATCCGTATGCGACGCCGTCGAACCTGCATGGCATCACGTCGATCGTTGCTGGGAACTGCGGGTTTACTTTGGCGCCGATCGCACCGGCAAACGCCGACTACATGGTCGACATGATGTGCAAGGTCGAGGGCATGTCGAAGGCCGCGCTGGTGAACGGTGTGCCATGGAACTGGTCGAGCTTCGAGGAGTATTTGAGCAAGCTCGAAGGCCGACTTGGCGTCAACGCCGGCTTCCTTGTCGGTCACACGGCGTTGCGGCGCCACGTGATGGGCGAACGTGCGGTGGGCAGCGAGGCCACCGTCGACGAAATCGCCACGATGCAGCAGCTGTTGCGTGAAGCCATCGAAGCGGGAGGGCTCGGGTTCTCGACGTCCCTTGCGTACACGCATTCCGATGCCGACGGTCAACCGGTGCCGTCACGTTGGTCAACCCCCGACGAGCTGCTGGCATTGTGCGCGGTGGTGAAGGACTTCGAGGGCACAACGCTCGAGCTCGTCGCGGATGGTTGCATGAACGGGTTCTCCGAACGCGAGGTCAATCTGCTCACCGCGATGTCGGTCGCGGGGCAGCGATCGATCAACTGGAACGTGCTCACCGTCGACTCGGCTCGCCCCGACGACTACCGCGGCCAACTCGGTCTCTCGCAGCATGCACGCGACCACGGCGGCCGCATCGTGGCGCTCACCATGCCGGTGCTCGTCGGCATGAACATGAACTTCCGGAATTACTGCTCGTTCTGGATGCTGCCCGACTGGAAAGAAACGATGGAGCTGCCACTCGCGGAGAAGATCGCGCAGCTGTCCGATCCGGCGCATCGCATCTGGCTCGAGACGCGCGCGGCGTCACCCGATGCCGGTGTGTTCAGCCGGCTCACCGGCTGGGACCGTTATGTCGTGGGCGACACGTTCAGCGAAGCAAACGCCGGCCTGAAGGGGCGCCGCGTGCGCGACATCGCCCGCGAACGCGGCACGCGTGACCTTGCTTGCATGCTCGACATCGCGATCAACGACGAGTTGCGCACCGTGTGGTGGCCCGGCCCCACCGACGACGACATGGAGTCGTGGCGCATGCGCGCCGAGGCGTGGACCATGCCCGACGTCATGATCGGCGGCTCCGACGCAGGCGCCCACCTCGACCGCATGTGCGGCGCGCCGTATACGACCGCGTTTCTCGCCGACTGCATCCGCGGTCGCCGGCTCGTCACCATGGAAGAGGCCATACGACTCATCACGGATGTGCCGGCGCGCTACTTCGGGCTTCGCGAACGCGGACAGCTGCGCGAGGGTTGGGCCGCCGACGTGGTCGTGTTCGATGCTGGATTCATTGGCGCCGGCAACATCGAGCTTGTCAACGATCTACCAGGTGACAGCTCGCGCCTCTACGCATCGGCCACCGGTATCGACAAGGTGTTCGTCAACGGAACGTTGACGGTCGATCAAGGCAACTCGACGGGCCGGCTGCCCGGCAGCGTCCTGCGCTCCGGTCGCGACACCGCCACCGTTGCGCTCACCGCCACCAACAGCCGCTGAGCCAACCGTCACGCGCCTCTGCCGTCACCCGACCGCCACATCGCATTCTCTGAACGATTTCGCACCATCTTCAGTCCAAAACGTTCAAAGAAGCGGGTGAAGGGCCAGACTGGACGGCTGTGCTGAACGTCCGTGACCTCACCGTCGAAGTTGGTGGTCGCACCTTGCTCGACAAGGTGTCGTTCACGGTACGCGCGCGTGACAAGGTCGGCTTGGTCGGGCGCAACGGCGCGGGCAAGACCTCGCTGCTCAAGGTACTCGGTGGCGGATCCTTGCCCAAGGCTGGAAGCGTCGATCTGCAAGGTGGTCTCGGCTACTTGTCGCAGGACCCCCGCCTCGACAACGTGCCCGACGACATCGCCACAATCGATCGCATCATCGGCGGCCGAGGCTTCGATGAGGCCCGGATGCGCATCGAAAAGCTGCGCATCGCCATGGAAGAAGACGCCAGCGCACGCAACGTTCGCCGATTCGCGCAGGCCGAAGAGCGCTACCGCATCGAGGGCGGCTACTCCGCCGACGGTGATGCTCGTCGCATTGCGTCCGGTGTCGGGCTCGGCGACGACCGTCTCGATTTGCCGTTACGCGCGCTGTCGGGCGGTGAGCGCCGCCGCGCCGAACTCGCTCGCATCCTGTACGCGGGCAGCGACGTGTTGTTGCTCGATGAGCCCACGAACCATCTCGACGCCGACGCCAAGGAATGGGTCCTGAAGTTCCTCCGGTCCTACAGCGGCGCGCTCATCGTGATCAGCCACGACCTCGAACTGCTCGACGAAGCCATCACGCGTGTATTGCACCTCGACCGCGCTGACGAGACATCCACTGGCTCGCTCGTCGAATACCGCGGCACCTACACGCAATACCTCGTATCGCGGGAGCAGGACGAAAAGCGCCTCACCAAAGTGGCCACCGCGCAAGCGGCAGAAATCACGCGGCTGTCTACGCTCGCCGACCAGATGCGGCACTCGACTGCCACCCGCGCTCGCAAGGCCCAGACCCTCGACACCCGCGTCCAGAAGCTGAAGGGCAAGCAGATAGACGCGCCGAGGAAGCAGCGCACCGCGAATTACCGGTTCCCGACCCCGCCGCACAGCGGACGCGACGCTATTCGCGTCGCGGATGCCACCAAGAGCTACGGCGATCTGTCGGTGTTCAACGACATCTCGTTTGATCTCGGCCGTGGCGAGCGCATGATCATCATGGGCTTCAACGGCGCAGGGAAGACCACGCTGCTACGCATACTCGCCGGCGTCGTCGGGGCCGATTCTGGTCGCGTCGAACTCGGCAGTGGCGTGTCGCTCGGCTACTACGCGCAAGAACATGAGGGCATCCAGTCGGGCCGCACGCTGCTCGAGCACATGCGCGAGCAAGCGCCGTCGTTGGGTGATCAGGAACTGCGCCGTCTGCTCGGCATGTTCGACCTCACCGGCGACAAGAGCGAGCAAGACGCCGGCACGCTTTCCGGCGGCGAGAAGACCAAGCTCGCGCTGGCGCAACTCATCGCCGGCAAGCACAACATGCTGCTCCTCGACGAGCCCACCAACAACCTCGACCCCGGCAGCCGCACGGCCATCGGTAATGCTCTGTCGGCATGGCCGGGCACCGTGATCCTGGTCAGCCACGACGAGGAGTTCGTCCGCTCGCTCGAACCCGAGCGCGTGCTGCTCATGCCCGACGGAGCGCTCGACTACTGGCGCGACGAGTTCCTCGAGCTGGTCGAACTCACGTAGATCGAAACACTCGCCTATTGGCTCGTGCTCCAAGCAGCGATGATCTCGTCAGTGGTGGTCAGCGTCGACAACAAGCCGATGGTGTTGTCGAGCACGGCGTCGGCGTAGGCCTTGGGCACGCCCGCAACCGCATCGCGGGGCACGATCACCTGATAGCCGAGATCGTGCGCGTTCAGCACCAATCCGAGCACGCCGACGTTGACCGAGTTGCCCGTCGCGATCACCGTTGTCACGCCGAGATTACGCAGGATCTGATCGAGTGATGTGCCGAGGAAGGGCGTCATACCGTGGATACGCGACACCTCGATGTCGCTCGGCTGCGGCCCGATCTCGGGCATGATCTCGGCCCCTGGTTCACCCATGTTGAGGCGCCCCGCGTTGAGCTTGCGACTCGCCGCACCCAACCGTGAGTTGATCTTCGAACCGCGCTCGTCGGGCCGGAACATGGCTGTGCAGTGCACGACCGAAGCACCGGCGGAGCGCGCTGCGGCGCACAACCGAGCGACGTTGCCGATCACTCCCATCTCGGCGACTTCCTTCGCCAACGCCTGCATTGCGGCAAGGTCGCCGGTGATGCCCCGCTGCAGCTCCATCGTGAGCACAGCAGTCGTGGCGGGCGTGACGAGCGAGCGAAGATCAGTAGCCATGCCGCTTCTCTAGCACGCATTCGCGCGGGGGCAGAACTAATCTGCCGCGCATGCTGCTCGAAAACAAGGTTGCCATCATCACCGGTATCGGTCCCGGCCTCGGCCAGGAACTGGCGTACACGTTCGCCCGCGAAGGAGCGCACATCGCGATCTGCTGTCGCCGATCGTCCGAGCTCGATCGCGTTTCCGCCGAAGTCGAAGGTCGCGGTGGCAAAGTGCTCGCCCTACCGACCGATGTCACCGACCGCGCCGCGTGCAAGGCCCTCGTCGACGCGACGGTCGACCGTTTCGGCCGCATCGACGCGCTGGTGAACAGCGCCTACAACCCCGGCGAGATGGTGTTGTTCGAAGATGCGAACATCGACGACTGGCGCGGGCCGCTCGAGGTCAACCTGTTCGGCGCGCTCAACATGATCCAAGAGGTCGTGCCGCACCTGCGTGGCGCGGGCGGCGGTGCGATCTGCAACGTGAACTCGCAGATCCACAAGAAGCCCATGCCGTACCAAGCGAGCTACGCCACCTCGAAAGCT
The DNA here is from genome assembly GCA_043738925.1 of Actinomycetota bacterium. Lineage (GTDB taxonomy): Bacteria > Actinomycetota > Acidimicrobiia > Acidimicrobiales > WLNW01 > WLNW01. The sequence continues at coordinate 1,575 of JAYUFA010000517.1, read as the reverse complement.
GCCTTGGAAGGCGCCACCAAGATGTTGGCCAAAGAACTCGGCGCTCACAAGATCCGCGTCAACTCCGTGTTCATGGGATGGATGTGGGGGCCGCCGGTCGAGGGCTACGTCACCATGGCCGCGCAAGGGGGCGTGTCGAAAGAAGACGTCATCGCCGGCATCACCAAGGACATCGCGCTTGGCATCATCCCCGACGACTCGGATTGCGCGAACGCTGTCGCGTTCTTGTGCAGCGACTATGCACGGGTGATCACCGGCGCCGGCCTTGACGTCAACGGCGGCGAGTTCATGCCCTAGCGATTCGCCTCAGCGGGCCTCAGCGCCCGCCGAGGCGAACGTTCAGCTTCCGGCGAACTGGGCCATGTCGAAATAGTCGCGCCAGGCGCGAATCTTGTCACCTTCGATCTCGAACACACCGACCACCGGCAGCGAAACGGTCTTGCCACCCATCTCGATGTGGTCGATCCGTTCGTTCATCACGACGTTGCCCTGAGCAACCTGATGACGTACCTCGAAACGGATCGACGAAATCATCGCCTTCATACCCGTGAGCATGGCGTGCACCGCGTCGCGTCCTTCGGCCGGAGCCATCGGGATGTTGTGATACACCCCGTCCTCGGTGAAGAACGCCGCGAGCTCGTCGGCGTCCATGCGGGCCCACGCGTTGCAAAATGTGGTCACCAGCGCGTCTGGGGTGGTCATAACGATCGCTCTCCTCGGTCGGGCCACGTTGGCCACACGACACGAGTCTGCCTCGCATCGCTCTTCTATGCTCTCGGCCATGACGATGCCTGAGCACCCGCGCGCCTTCGACACCATGTTGGGAGTGCCCTCGAACCGCGATTCGTGGCAGAAGGACTTCGCGCATGTGCACGACAAGGCCAGCGCCGACCTCAAGCATCCGGCCGGCTACATGTTCAAGGATCTCCCCGAGGTCGACGGTTCGATCGACTACGTCGACTACCTCATCAGCGAAATGGACAAATGGGGTGTCGAGCAAGGGCTGATTCCCGTGGCCTTCGGTGACGAGTTCGGCAGCCGCGCCGTCAGCGAGCATCCCGATCGCCTGCACGGCATTTACCTCATCGACCCGAACAAGGGTATGGACGACATCCGCACGCTCGAACGGGCACACCGCGAGCTTGGCGCGATCGCCGTCGGCTGCTTCCCCTCCGGCACCAACCCGCAGGTCGCGATCAACGGCAAGTTGATGTATCCGATCTACGCGAAGTGCGTCGAGCTCGCTATCCCGATGTTCATCAACGCCGGCGTGCCCGGGCCGCGCATGCGTATGGACGTACAACACGTCATGCATCTCGATGAGGTCTGCTACGACTTCCCCGAACTCGTCATCGTCACGCGCCACGGTGGCGAGCCGTGGGAGGACCTGCTCGTCAAGCTCATGATCAAATGGCCGGGGCTCTACTACTCCACCTCGGCGTTCGCGCCCAAGCACTTCCCCAAAGCCGTCATCAACTACGCGAACACGCGGGGCGCGAACAAGGTGATGTACGCGGGCTACTTCCCCTCGGGTCTGAGCCTCGAACGCATCTTCACGGAGTTGCGCAACGTGCC
>JAYUFA010000516.1:0-3436 GCA_043738925.1 Actinomycetota bacterium | reverse complement strand
GCGTTGGCGTCCGGCAGCAGCCATCGCCAAGCGCAGTGCCGGATCGCGTAGGAGCGCTCCGAGGGCGGCCGCGACGGCACCAACGTCGCTGGGCGAACCGACGACGATGCCGCTGCTACCGTTGACAACGGCGTCCGCGGCGCCGCCACTCGCTCCGGCGATCTGGGGTACTCCGGCAGCTGCTGCTTCGACAAAGACAATGCCGAAACCTTCTTGTTCGAGGCCCCCCCATCGCGAGCGACACAACATGGCGAACACATCGCCGCAGCCGTACAAAGCAGGCAGGTCGGCCTCGGCGACCCGGCCGAGGAAGCGCACAGGCGCGTCGGCTTCGCGCGCGATCCGCTCGAGGCGATCACGATCGCGACCACTGCCGGCTACGGCAAGCGTCAGCTCAGGAAACTCTCCGCGTAGCCGCGCCACGGCACGAATGATGACGTCGATGCCCTTACGGGGAACAAGACGGCTCACGCTGACCACGAGTGGCGCGTTCGGGTCGAGACCATGAGCGAGACGCGCCGCGTCACGATCGGCCCGGGTGAGGGGCACAAAACGCTGCGGATCGACGCCGGGAGGCACGATCGCTGTCGGCAGGACGCGCCGCGCGGCACGATTGGCCGCGGCTGCCGGATACCCGCCCGCGGCAATGACGAGGTCGGCTTGGCGCAGGACGTGAGCGAGTACAGGGCGGATGACGGGCAATCGCCCCGGGATCGCGACCTCGGCCCCGTGGACGACGACGGCGTAGGGAAGCCCGAGGTATGGACCGATGAGCCCGAGGGGCACGGCGGGATCGATGACGACGTAGTCGGCACCAACTTCGGCGGCCAACGCCCGCACCCGCGTCACCATCCACGGATGGGGCAGGAGCACCGGCTCGCGGGTGCGGACGACACGAAAAGGCTGCGCCGCGTCCCAGGCCGCGGCGTCGCGATGTGGCGACGTCAACACGACGAACGTGCTCGGATCGAGGCGGCGCCACAACTCCCACAGATACGACTGGATGCCACCTACCTTCGGCGGAAAGTCGTTCGTGACGAGGAGGTGCATCGGGCTCACGATGGTGCTCCGATGGTGACGAGAGGAACCGAACCAGCCAGCTCGGCGCGCACCTCAGGCTCGTGGGGCTCGGCCACCAAGGCAACGAGGTCGGCGTGACCAAGGCGTCGCGTCGCCCACACCGCGTGCGCGGCCAACATCGTGTCGGCCCCGGCCAGATAGCGGGCCAACAGACGACGCACGCGCTCGGCTGTGGGCGCGGCACACGCGTCAGAGGTGTTGGCGAGCACGAGCAACGCGTTGCGGCGCAGCCATCGCGCGTCGCGTCCGGCGATGTACCAGCTCCCGTGGCGGGCGAGTAATTGCGCCTCGTCGTCTTCGAGCATGGCGAGCAGCGAAACGAACGCGTGGGCGTCTGGACCGGCCGCAGGGTGTTCGCGCCGGTCTTCGAGGCGGTTCGGCGGGCACACCTCCTGGCAGTCGTCGCATCCGTAGATGCGGTCGCCCAAGGCAACGCGGTGCTCGCGCGGAAAGATGCCTGGCGCCTGCAGCAGCCAGCTGAGACATCGCCGTGCGTCGAGCACCCCGGGGGAGATGATGGCGGCGGTCGGGCAGGCGTCGATGCATCGCGCGCAGGTGCCGCACCCGTCGGCGACCGGCGCCGGGTCGGCGTCGAGCAACGCAGCGTCGGTGAGCACGGAGCCGAGCACGAACCAACTCCCCCGCCCGACGAGTAACACGTTCGCGTTCTTGCCCTGCCAACCAAGGCCGGCGCGCATGGCCGCCGCTCGATCGACGAGCGCGTTGTCGTCAACCACAACGCGGGTACGTCGGCTGTCGGCACGCAAGCGCGCCGAGATCGCGCCGAGCGCCGCCTTCAGCGGCGCGTAGTACTCCTCCCATGCGTACGCCGCCACGCGTCCGAGCGGCTCGGCCTCGGCCGAACGCGACGCGCTGTCCGCCTCATGGCGGCGGTACGCGAGTGCCCCGACCACGATGGCCCGCGCCTCGCGTAGTGCCATCGTTGGCGTGGTCGAATACGCGGGCTGGCGAAAAGTGAACCCCATACCCGCGTGCAGCCCCGATGCCTTGCGCGACTCGATCGCCGTACGCGCCTGGACGAACGGGGTGGCCATACAGAATCCAACGGCGTCGAGGCCGGCGTCACGGCCGATAGCCACGAGTTCATCGCGAAGCGCGGCAGCAGAGTCGTCGAGGCGCGGCATTGAGCCATGCTGGCACGTGATCGCGCCCGCGCCGACCTCCGACCGAGGACTCGGTCAACGCATCGCGACAGCCGGGTGGCGCAGGCGGGGCACGAGGCCGCCGTCGGAAAGCATGCGCAGGGCGCGGAGATCGCCGAGATCGACCAGGAGCGCATCGCCGGGTGTTCGGTTACAGACATAGGTGACCACACAGTCGTCGCACGCCTCGGAATGTTGCGCCGGGCACGTGTCGCAGTCGATGACGAAAGAAGCGGGGGAAGCCATGACAACATCATCCCCACCCCCTGTGACACTGCCGACAGAGGGAGGGGGCGAGTCAGGCTCGGGCCACCCCGAGGAGCTGGTGGGCGCTCAACACATTGGCGCCTCGGCTTCGAGCTCCGTCGCGCACCCGACGATCGGTCGACGCCACGACCACCGAACGAGCAACGGGGTAGCGCCCGATCATCGCCAGCAGCTCGTCGTCGGCTTCCACTTCATGCGCCGTAAAGCGAACATTGATGCCCGAGCGAGCCGGGAGCGCGCTGGCGGGCACGCCGAGCGCATCGCCGTCATAGACGATTTCGATCACGAGCCCGGGCGTTCGTGCCACGAGGTCGCCGAGAAGCCGCTCGAGATGTCGGCGCTGCGTAGCGATGTCGGCATCCGGCCAGGCGGCCATCGAGACGTTGTATCCGTCGACAAGCAACGCAGGGCGCCCGGCAACCAGCCACGCCGCAGCCTCGACGGAATCCTCGACGAGCCCGCGCGGCATCGCGAGATGACGGCGCCTTGGTGTACGCGCCGACGCAGCCGGATCAGGGCCTGATACCGCGACCGCGCCGGGCGTGTCAGCGTCGATGTCGGTCAGGCCGATCTCGGCTCGTAGCGCGACGAGCGTCACCGCGGCATCACCGAGTGACCGCTCGATGCGATTGCTGAGGGACCGAAGTGCCGCTACGTCGGGCCCCTGATCGACTCCCCTACCGCCCAGCGCTGTCGGCGCGGGAGCGATCGTCGGTGGTTGAAAGGCGTCGCGTTCTTCGAGCGCCCGCTGCTGTTCGTCACGACGGGCCAGCACCCGCTCGATGCGCTTCAGTTCGGCGATGGCGCGGGCACGTTCGGTACCCGCTTCTTCGGCCGCGTTGCGCAATGCGTCCTGCATCGAGGTCAGCGCGGCGCGTTCGCTCCGTTCGATGTCAAGAACAATGCGGAGCTGCGCGTTCTCGGCG
>JAYUFA010000515.1:0-9080 GCA_043738925.1 Actinomycetota bacterium | reverse complement strand
CGGCGGTGACGGTGATCAACGAGCCCCCCTTGTCATGCGATTCGACGACCAACACGACATCGGCGAGGGCAGCAATGATGCGATTGCGAGCCGGAAAGTGGTGCGCCGCGGCCGAAACGCCGAGTGGATACTCGCTGAGCAGCCAGCCATGCTCGCTCACCTCGTGCCACAGCGACTCGTTGCGTCGTGGATACACGACATCGAGACCGCTACCCACAATGCCGATGGGCGGAGTAGGGCCGCGCAGGGCGCCCCGATGCGCGGCGGCGTCGATACCGAGCGCGAGGCCGGACACCACCGAGACGCCCGCCTCGGACAGTGCTTGAGCCCACTCGGCTGCGAGGCCGAGACCGTACGCGCTGGCGCGCCGTGTACCGACGATGGCCACGCGGGCACCGGCCCGATGGTCTGGGTCCCCCCGGTGGAAAAGGACGAGTGGCGCCTCGGCATCGTCGACGAGTTCGGGTGGGTAGGCGGGCGAGCCGAGCACCGCCACGCCAATGCCGCCACGTTCATGCGCGGCCCAGAACTCGTCGGGGTCGAGTCGGTTCGCCACCGCACGCCATCGCGCCGCCACAGAGTCGGGAACTGCAATGCCCGGTGCACCGGCCCGAACCCGCCGCCATGCCACCTCGGCACCGTCGCGAAACACCATCTCGCACAGCTGACGGGGGAAGGCGTCGAGCGCAGCGAGCGCGACCACAAACTTGGCATCACCCGGCCGCAACGCTCCGGAACCATCAAGAATCGAGTCAGTAGGCACCGGCGAACCCCTCGAGAGCCGGAAGCGATGCCCGCAGCGCCAAGGCAAAAGCGACGTGCTCGCGCTCGATGGGGGCGTTTTCTGGACCACCCAGTTGGTCGAGATCGGCCACCGTGCGAGCGATGGCGCGCAGCCGTGTGAATCCACGTGCGCTCACGCGACCGTCTCGCAGGGCACCTTCGAGCACGCCCTCGGCCGCGGGTTGCAGTGCTGCATACCGGTCGAGGGCGCGACCGGTGAGCAGTGCGTTGGCGGCCACGCCTCTGTTGCGCGCAAACGCCCGCACCGCGGCGACCCGCTCGGCAACGCTGCGCGAGCACTCGCCGGGTGTGCCCCGTAACAGGTCTTCGGCGGATGGACGCTGCACGTCGACGCGGAGATCGAATCGGTCGAGGAGCGGGCCGGAGACGCGCCGGTGGTAGCGGGCCCGCGAGCTCTCGGAGCAGCGACATGAACCGGGACGTCCGCCGAAACCGCACGGGCACGGGTTCATCGCACCCACGAGCAGGAACCGGGCCGGGTACGTCACGGCGCTGTGGGCCCGGCTGACCCGCACGACGCCCTCCTCGAGCGGTTGACGTAGAGCGTCAAGCGCGCTCGGATGGAACTCACCGAGCTCGTCGAGAAAGAGCACTCCCGCCGTGGCGAGGCTGATCTCGCCCGGGCGCATCGTGCCCGAGCCGCCGCCCACCATGGCCACCGCCGACGCGCCGTGGTGCGGCGCCCGGATTGGTGGGCGCGTGATGAGCCCGCCAGCCGGCAATGGTTCACCAGCGGCCGAGTGGATGCGCGTTGCCAAGAGCGCCTCGGCCCGATCGAGTTGAGGCAGCAGACCTGGCAACCGCCGTGCAAGCATGGTCTTGCCCGAGCCGGGCGGCCCGATCAGAAGCAGGTGGTGTCCACCTGCAGCACAGATCTCGAGTGCTTTGCGCGCCAGCGCGTGGCCCCGGACCTCGCTCAGGTCGGCTGCATCGGGCACACGCCCGATACCGGGGGCCGGCACCGGCGGATCGGGCCATGGCAACGTACCCTTGAGCGCGGCGACCACGTCATTGAGACACGACACCGGCCGCACCTCACCTTGGGCGACGAGCGCCGCGTCGCGTGCGTTCGAAGCAGCCACGACCACGCCTGCGCGATCGAGCGCGCCCACCAGCGGGACCGCGCCCAGCACGGGACGCACGGTGCCGTCGAGCCCGAGTTCACCAATGAACGCGAGCCCGTGGAGCGAGGCCGCCGAGACAACCCCGCTGGCCGCAAGCACGCCGATCGCAATGGCCAGATCAAGCCCGGCGCCTGACTTCGGAACGCCGGTAGGCGCGAGGTTGACCGTGATGCGCTGGCCTGGCCACACGTGGCCTGAGGACAACACCGCAGCACGAACGCGATCGCGCGATTCTCGGCATGACGCGTCGGGCAAGCCGACAACGGTGTACATGGGAAGCCCGGGCGAAACGTGGACCTCGACCGTAACGGCGCACCCATCGATGCCTCGTAACGTCGCTGATTGAACGGCAGCAAGCACGGCGCAGCACTCTCCCGGTAGCAGGATCCGAGAGGAGCGTGCGAGCTCCGAGACGGTTGCCGATGATCCGCAGGCAACGAAACCAGCATACGCAGGGGGTGTGACGCGCTGCCATACTCCCTCGATGGGATTTGACCCGACCCGGCGCTACAAGCGCACATGGCACGACTACGTGTACGTGGCCGCCAGTGTGATCTTGTGCGTAGCGCTCGTGTCGTGGGCGCTGTTTGGCTGAGTCGTTCCTTTAGAACGCTGACTCGATCAACTCAACGTCGCGCCCGCGCACCGAGGCCACGTCGAACCGGATGGTGTGCGCTCGTCGACCATTCGCTTCGAGAAACTGCAGCGCCAGCCCCCGGAGCCGACGCTGCTTCCGCCAGTCGACTGCCTCGGCAGGCGAGCCGAAGCGGTCGCTCGAACGAGTCTTCACCTCACAGATCACGAGTACTTGATCGCGAGCGAGTACAAGGTCGATCTCACCGCTACGCCCGGCACGCCAATTGCGCGCCACGACTTCGTAGCCCAGTGCTTCGTAGTGCGCGGCAGCGCGTTCTTCGCCCGCGCGACCGACATCGATGTTGTGACGACTCATGTTCGCCACGCTACGCAGGGGGTACGACAGCCGGTGCCAGCGGCACCGAACCAACTCGACCGCAAACGATGGTTCGCGGTCCAAGTACTACGAGCGGTCGCGCTTCTCTTTGACCTTCGAGGCGGCCTTGCCCACCCGGTCGCGCATGTAATAGAGCTTGGCGCGGCGCACATCGCCACGGCTGACGCGCTCGATCTTGGAGATGATCGGTGAGTGCACGGGGAACGTGCGCTCGACGCCGACACCGAAGCTCAGCTTGCGCACCCGGAAGGTCTCGCGCACTCCACCACCCGACTTACCGATGACGAGACCCTCGAACACCTGCACCCGCTCGCGGTTGCCCTCGACGACGCGTACGTGGACACGCACGGTGTCACCCTCGCGGAACTCTGGCACGTCGGCGCGCAGGCTTCGCTGATCAACGAGATCGGTGGGGTTCATGGCGGCATGCTCCTGCGTTGCGGTCGTGCGCCGTCCCGGCGCGTCACACGCTGCCTAGGCCGACGGGGCAGTCTAAGCGACTGGATCACCGCGACCAATCTGCTGGGACAAGGAATCCGCGAAAGCCTCTGAACTAGGACCCGAAGACGAGCGCCTGCACTTTGGTGGCCTGTTCACGCCGACCGCATTCGGCCAGCACAGCCGCGAGCCGAACTGCGGCTTCAAACCCACGACCGTTCGGGAGCGACAACAGGCGCTCGGCCAGCGCAACGCCCAAATCACGGCGACCGACATAGTCGATCACCTGCCGTTTGGCCGGCCCCTCCGGTTCATCGACCAGCGCGGCCGCAACAGCCTGAACACCGCGATCCTCATCCGCACCCGTGATCTCGAGGGCCGCGACCAGGCAACGGCTCACCTTGGTCCGGTCGCCAAGCTCGCCAAGCGTGGCCCGTGCTTTCGGCACGTTGCGCTCCTGAAGGTAGCTCCAGGCAATGAGTTCCCCGGCGAGGCACTGCTGCTCCGGAGAGGGTCGGCCGTGGCGAACGGCCTCCGCCTCGATACGGGCCGCGTCGGTGTCGCCCCGTGCCAGCAGCCCGAAGCCTCGTGCAAGGTGCTCGGACGGCTTCGCCTTCGCGACCTTCGGTGATCGAGGCTCGCGGGCGGACCTGTCTTCCTGGCGAACGGTCCTCGGCTCGCGTGCGCCCCCGACGGCACCGGTGAGCGCACCGTCGTAGGCCGGGTGCAGCATGATCGGGCGTCCGCCTTGCATGCGCATGAAGTTCTGTACGGCAAGGACGAGCCCGAACAGGAAGATGTAGGCATTGTCGCTACTGGTCGCCAACGCCCACGCTCCGCCGATGACGGCAACCGAGATCGATGTCCAGTGCACCACTCGCCAGTTGCCACGGCCGTCGCGCAGTTGCGTGAGCGAGGCCAGCACCTGACCCCCGTCGAGCGGCCACAAGGGCACAAGGTTGATGACCGACCACCAGAAGTTCACTTGCCAGAGATCGAACGCCAGGTGGAAGAGGAACGCGCTGGTCGACCCGTGATGCCATTGCTGCGCGTACCACCAGCGCGCCGGAAGACCGACCAGGAGCAGCATCGGCACCGGTCCGGCCAGGTGCACGACGATGTTCTGCCTGGGAGACAGACCACCGGGGTGCGTCGTGACCCCGCCCAGGCCGTGCAAGATGACGGTCGAAGGCTTGCGATACCTGGCGAGCGCCACGGCGTGGCTGATCTCGTGGACCAACACCGATGCCACAACGACCGAGATCCACAACAGCAGCCACAACAGCCCGTTGCTGCGCCGCGACTCAGAAATCCCGAGCAGTGCCGCCGTCAGAAAGTGGAAGAGCTCGATCTCGACGGGCACTTGACCGAGGCGGAAGCGGAGGGTGGGCATGCCATACATCAGGGATCCTGTCGGCGCGACGACGAACCCGTTGAGGCCACACCGGCCACCTCGTCGATCGCGCGCTCGACTTCATCCGCGCCTAGTTCACGCAGGGCGCGACGCTCGGCGCTCGTCAGAGGACCACGCGCCTGGAAAAGGTCGGGCCGGACGGCCAACGTGGTGATCAGCGACTGCGCCAGACGCCACCGCGCGACCCGGGCATGGTCGCCGGAACGCAACACGTCGGGCACCGCCCACCCGCGTAGTTCGGCCGGGCGGGTGTACTGCGGGTATTCGAGGAGCCCATCAGAGAACGACTCGTCATCGGCGGACGTTGCGTTGCCCATCACGCCAGGCACCAATCGGCTGACCGCTTCGAGCACGACCATCGCTGCAACCTCTCCACCAGCCAAAACGTAGTCGCCGATCGACAGCTCCCCGTCGACCACGTGCGTGCGCACCCGCTCATCGATTCCTTCGTAGCGTCCACACAGCAAGCTAAAACCGTCGAGCGCGGACAACTCCCGCGCAAAGGCCTGGTCGAACCGGCGCCCGGCGGGGCTCAGGTAGAACAACGGGCGCGGTGGCGCAACCGCTTCGACCGTGGCGACAATCGGCTCGGCCATCATCACCATGCCGGCGCCGCCACCAAACGGCGCGTCATCAATCGATCGGTGCGGATCGGTGGTCACCGAACGAAGATCGTGGACGCGCACATCGATCAGGCCACGCCCAGCTGCCTTACCCAGAAGACTCTGGCGCGCGAACTCGGCGACCATGTCGGGAAAGATCGTCAGGACATCGATGCGCACGTGACCACCGTGGCTTCAGCCCAGCTCGAACAAGCCGTCGGGCACATCGACATCGATACGTCGACCCGGATCGACGCGCGTGACGAACTGCACTGGCACCAACGCTCCCCCGACGAGTACAAGCAAGTCGCTGGCCGGGTTCGCAAGCACATCAGTAACGCGGCCCCGCGCCACACCCTCGGCGTCGAAGACCTCGGCACCGATGAGCTCATGCACCCACAACTCGTCGGGATCGTCGATTGGCTCGGCAAAGAGTGCGCAACCACGCAGAGCGTCGGCGCCTTCGCGACCGACGACGCCGGCAAAGGTCACGATGAAGCGATCCTGATGGGGACGCGAGCCGACAACAGCGAGCATCCCGTTGCGCGTGTGGAGGCTGGTGCCGGGAGCGACACGCTCGGCACGGTTCGTGGTCAGCCGCACAATGACATCGCCGCGCACCCCGTGAGGCTTTTCGATGCGGCCCACCTCAAGGAGGCCGTCGAGATGCTCCGAACGGGGCCGACGTGCCGCCGAAGAAGCCAACGGCCGCGGCTCCGTCGAGAAGCTCGACATTGGCGGTTCCGTCGAGAAGCTCGACATTGGCGGTTCAGTCGAGGAACTCGACATCGACCTCGACACCGTCGCGAACGGCTGCAGTGGAGCGCACCACGGTGCGGATGGCATTCGCGGTACGGCCGCGCTTGCCGATGACACGGCCGAGATCGCCCGCCGCGACGCGCACGTTGAGAGTGACCTTGCCGCGCTCGTTTGCGACCTCGACGGCCACCGCATCAGGATGGTCGACCAGTTGACGGGTGAGGTACGTGAGGACGGCCGTGGCATTGCCAGCGGTCGTTGTCTGTTCGACCTCGAGGCTCACTTGCCTGCCTGCTCCATCGCACCGGAGATCTTGAGGATCTTCGCGACGCGGTCGGTCGGCTGTGCACCGTTCTTCAGCCAGTGGGCGGCGCGTTCGTTGTCAATGACGATGCGCGACGGATCTTGGCGGGGCTCGTAGGTGCCGAGGATCTCGATGAACCGGCCATTGCGCGGCGCCCGAGCATCTGCAGCAACGACGCGATAGGTCGGCTGCTTGGTCTTGCCCATCCGCATCAGGCGGAGCTTCACTGCCACAGTTCTTCTCGTTCCCTGTTCATAGAGCCCGCCGCAGCAGAGCTCACCTTTGTGGTCGGAGCCCACCTCGGGCTCGTCGTCAGCTTTGGCCGACGGTGCCGGGACGCCAGGTTAGTGCAACGTGGCCCGGTTTCCCCATGTGTGGGCGGACGTACGCACAAAGGCAGTGCGGCTGGGTCGCATCGCCTACCGACTCGGACTCCTCGTCAGGCCCGCGCCGCCCTGGCCCGCAGCACCTCAAGCGCCTGATCGGCATGGGTATTCATACGAAACTCGCTGGCGATGCGAGCGAGGACGCGGCGATCGGTGTCGATCACGAAGGTCGTGCGTTTGAGCGGCGACAACCCGAGCAAACCCCGCGAGACCCCGAGTTGCGTCGCGACGACACGTTCGCTGTCGGACAGCAGCGGATACCCGAACGAATGCTTGTCCGCGAATTGGCGTTGCTTGTCGACCGCATCGCCGCTGATGCCCACTGGGTGTGCACCGAGTTCGGCCAACTCGGAACGCATGTCGCGGAAGTGGCAGCTCTCCTTGGTACATCCCGATGTCATCGCGGCGGGATAAAAGAACAAAACCACCGGCCCCGCGCTGAGGAGCTCACTCAAGCGGCGAGGCGTACCTGTCTCGTCGTCAAGTACGAAATCTTCAACCTGATCACCAACGTCCATGTCGGCACACTACCGCCTCGCCCGCAGTGACTCAGGGCTCGCGGCAAACGCCCCCTATCGAGGCAGACCAGGGAAGCCGGGCGGAAAAGCTCCGTCTTCGAGTCCGGGCAGCGCCAGCGGCATCTTCGGCAACTTCGGCGGCCCCTTCGGGGTGACCCGACCCGAGCCGCCCCGCGGTTGCTGTCTGGCTTTGCCGCCCTTGTCCTTGCGCTTCGACTTGATCTTCTTCGTGCCGAAGCCACCCATCTGCTTCATCATGCGGCGCATCTCGGTGAACTGCTTGACGAGGCCGGTTACCTCGCTGGGGTCGACGCCCGAACCGCGCGCGATGCGCTGGCGGCGCGACGAGTCGATGATGTCGGGTTCCGCACGCTCTGCCGGTGTCATCGAGTAGATGATGCCTTCGACCCGAGCGAGCTGACTGTCCTCGATCTGGACGTTCTTCAGCTCCTTCGGCACCCCGGGCATCATGGCGAGCAACTTGTTGAGCGAACCCATCTTCTTGATCTGTTGCATTTGATCGAGGAAGTCGTCAAGAGTGAACTGGCCGTCGAGCAGCTTGCTCGCCGCCTCCTCGGCCTGGTCCTTGTCGTAGACCTCCTCGGCCTTTTCGATCAGGGTGAGCATGTCGCCCATGCCGAGGATGCGATCGGCGAGCCGGTTCGGGTGGAACAGCTCAAAGTCGGCGATCTTCTCGCCGGTCGATGCGAACGCGATCGGCTTGCCGACGATCTCTTTGACCGACAGCGCCGCGCCGCCCCGCGCGTCACCATCGAGCTTGGTAAGGATCACACCGTCGAGGTTGAGCGCCGCGTGAAAGTTCTCGGCCACCGTGACCGCGTCCTGACCCGTCATCGCATCGACCACGAGGAACGTGTAATTCGGGTTGACCGCGGCCGAGATCTCGGTGACCTGGGCCATGAGCTCGGAGTCGATCGCGAGCCGGCCGGCGGTGTCGACGATGACCACGTCGCGACCCTTGGCTCGGGCCTCGTCGAGCGCGTGACGAGCCACCGAGACCGGGTCGGTCGCCTCGCTGAACACCGGCACGCCGATCTGCGCGCCGAGGGTGCGGAGCTGCTCAACGGCCGCCGGGCGTTGTAGGTCGGCCCCAACCAGTAGAGGATTACGGCCCTGCTTCTTGAAGTAGGCCGCCAGCTTGGCCGAGTTCGTGGTCTTGCCCGAGCCCTGCAAGCCCGCCATCAGCACCACGGTCGGTGGACGGGAGGCAAATGTGATCTTCAGGGTCTCGCCACCGAGGCTCGCAGTGAGCTCGTCGTGAACGATCTTGATGACCTGTTGCGCCGGATTCAGCGCCTTTGAAACCTCGACACCGATCGCCCGATCGCGGATACGGCCGACCAGGTTGCGCACCACCGTGAAGTTGACGTCTGCTTCGAGCAGTGCGAGGCGGATCTCGCGCAAGACGTCGTCGACATCGGTAGCCGAGAGCGTGCCGCGTTTGCGCAGCCGCGTGAAGATGCCGTCAAAGCGGTCGGAAAGTGATTCGAACATGGCGACCCAAGCCTACCGCCCACCCACCTCGGGCTAGCGGTCGAAGAGGGCGGCGGTGAACTCGTCGGGGTCGAACGCGACGAGGTCGTCGATGCTCTCGCCGAGGCCGACGAGCTTTACCGGGATACCGAGATCCTGTTGGATGGCGAGCACGATGCCGCCTTTCGCGGACCCGTCAAGCTTGGTCAGGACAACACCGGTGAGCTCGACGGTGTCACAGAACTCCTTGGCCTGAATCAAGCC
>JAYUFA010000514.1:0-9085 GCA_043738925.1 Actinomycetota bacterium | reverse complement strand
CGGTCACCAAATGCGGATGGCGTTCGGCGATCGACTCGGCGCTCCATGACGGCAACGACGCGGCCCAACCGTCCGAGACAACGGCGATGTCGGCACCGGCGAGCAACGTCTCAGCCGTGACGCGATCCTGATCGCTTGCCGCGTCGAGTTCGACAATCTGCTTGCCAACGTTGCGTACCACGTCATACAAGCTCGCTCCCGTCGACGCGTGGGGCGCGCGATGTGCGCCGTCGCCACGGCCGGGGCGTTCGAGGCGAACCACGTCGGCGCCCAGCTCCACGTACACACGCGCTGCCGCGGCACCGTACGCGTCGGTCAGATCGATCACGCGCACACCGTCGAGCAGCGGTGCGGCCATCAGTGCGCCAAACTCGGCAGGACTTCACGCTCGACAAGATCCAGCATCTTCCAAGCCTCGGTGGGGTCGATTCCCGCGAGCAGCGGATTGAAGTACAGCTCGCCGTCGGGGCCGAGTCGCTCAGCAAGCACTATGGCCTCATCAGGATCAACGACGTCGTACGCACCGCCCTGGCGCAAGCTCTCGATGTCGCGCGACGGCACGAATGGTCCGTCGGGCCGACCGTATGCGCTGGTGGTCCACGCGGCGTACGAATCGATCTGGTGACGCACGTGCGGTGCGAGCCGCTCCCACACGCGTTCTTTCGGTTCCTTCGTGACCCACAAAAAGATCGGGCCGCGCGCGGGGTACTCGCCCGGGTCGGCACGGCCGAGTTCGATGCAACGCGCGCGGTACTTCCGCCAACCGGTAGGCATGCCCGGCGGAAAGAAGCCGTCGCCCAGCTGCACAGCTCGCTCGATGCCCCGTGGTGACGAGCCACCGAGAAAGATCGGCATCGGGTCCTGCACCGGTCGCGGGGTCACACGCACGGTGGTACCGCGATAGTCGAATGGTTCACCGGTCCACGCGCGACGTAACAGCGGGACCAGCTCGTCGAGCGCGTCGCCGCGGCGGTGGTAGTCGGCACCGAACATCGTGAAGTCGTGCTCGACGTAGCCAACACCGAGGCCAACATCGAGCCGTCCATCAAGACAGAGATCAGCGACGGCGATTTCTTCCGCCAACCGGATGGGGTCATAGAGCGGCGCAAGGAGGATAGAGATACGTACACGCGCCGATCGTGTGCGCGCGCCGATCGCGCTCGCTACGAGCAGAGGCGTCGGGATGTAGCCGTCGGGTGACTGATGGTGCTCCCCCAGGCCGATGCGTACGAAGCCCTGCTCGTCGGCCCATGCGCACATGTCGAGCGCGGCCCGGTAGATGTCCCGGCCTGTCGCAACGAACTGCGCCGGATGACGAAGGTCGAAGATCATCACGTTCTTTGGCATACAAGCCCGTACCTTACGCTTCGAGAGACGCGCCGATACGTGACAGCCCCATGGGCGAGAATTCTCGGTTGGGTCGCTCTGCAGCCCAAGTACGCCACCTTGCTTTTGGGTCGCTTCGCCTATCGTCTCGATCGGAGTTCGAAGAGTGTGAGGAGCAGGTCGCATATGCGCGCATGGGTCGTTCGAGGTCACGGTGAACCAGCTGATGTGTTCGAGCTGAAGGACGTGGCGGAGCCGACGCCCGACATGGTGCGTGGCGCGAAGATGGACCTGGGCGGATGGGTCATCGACCCAGCGGACCTGGGTGCCGACGACGCACACGAGCGGCAAGTCTTCGCCGATCGCAGCGCGGGTGTCGCGGCACACCCACCGTACGAAGATTGGGTGAAGCTGCGCGTCTCGGTCGCCGCGCTCGGCCTGCCCGACGTAACGATGGCCCGCGGCACGTATCCGGTCCCGGTAGGTCGACCGTACATCTCGGGTCAGGAAGCGGTCGGCGAGGTGATCGATGCCCCACCCGAACGACGCCATCTCATCGGTCGCCGCGTCGTGGCCGTAACCATTCAGCCGTGGGGCAGCCTCGCGCCGATCGCCATCGGTGTCGGGCCGGTGTTCGAGGTACCCGAAGGCATGAACGACGTCGACGCCGCGGGCTTCGTGATCCCCGCCCACACCGGCTATCACGTCGCGATCCGACGCGGTGGCGTCAGCACAGGTGAAACGGTCGTCGTGCTCGGCGCGGCCGGCGGCCTCGGTTCGGCCATGGTGCAGCTGTGCGTTGCGCAGGGTGCCACCGTCATCGCCGTGGTCGGCGCAACCGACAAGGCTGCCTTCGTAACGTCGCTCGGTGCCCAACACGTGGTCGTGCACGGCGGTGGCGACGTCGCGAGCGCAGTGCGCGACGTGATCGGCAACGTGCCCGTGCATGTGGTGCTCGACCCGGTGCAGGGCACGATGGGTCCACAAGCACGCCGTTTGCTCGCACCCGACGGTCGTTGGGTGCTCTGTGGCCACGCGGGTGGCCTCGCTCCCATCGACCCCGGCTTCTACATGGCGAACCACACGCTCGTGGGCGCAACCCTCGGCGGCTACGCGCGCGACGTGATGCGCGCGATGGACATCGAGACGCAGACCGCGGTGCTCGATTTGTGGCGCGCCGGAAAGTTCCGCACGCTCACCAACGAGGAGATCGACTTCGGTGCCGTGCCAAGCGCGCTGACCGAAATGGCCGCGCGGCGCACGCACGGCCGCGTGGTCGTCCGTGTTGCTGGGTCGGATGTGCCTATCGGCGCATCCTCCTAGTCTTCCGCGGGAACTGCGAACCCCTCGGGCATGTTGTACGTATACGACTTCTCCTCGACGCGTGACTTGATGCGCCAACCCTGCGAGGTGCGTACGACCTCGTCGACGTACCAGAGACCGCAATAAAACACATGCGTCTTGTCCCCATCAAGACCCATGACCATCGGGTTGTGGCAAATGGTACGCGCCTTGACTGTGTCGTCGTCGACGAAGTCGAGAACCGTGTTGGCGATCATGTGCTGAAAGCTTTGGAAGTTCGGCATCGCCATCTCGAGAAACGCGCGGATCTCCTTGACGTCACCCTTCGGGCCGCCGAAGCACGTGTAGTCGATGAACGCGTCGGGTGTGAACACGTTCTCGTACATGTCCCAGTCGCGCGTGTCGACCGCGTGGCTGTATCGGACGAGCAACTCCTGAATCTCGATGCGGTCGGAGATTTCCTGCAGTGTCAGCACGCGGCGCCCCTTCGATGTTTTCGGCGAGAGTAGCGCGAGCTATCTGGCCACCGCACGGCCGCAGTCGCGAGGCCGATGTCGCTGGGTCGGATGCGACTATCGGCGCATCCTCCTAGTCCTTCTCGAACGTGACGACGGTCTTACCGATGACCGATCCGTTGCCGACCGCTTCGACCGCCGCCGGGAGATCGTCGAATGGCCATGCGTGTGCGAAGGTCGCAAGCTTGCCTTCGGCGACGAGCGCGAGCATCGCTTCGTGATCTTCGTCGGCCTGCGCGCGAGTGAATCCGCCGGCGTACACGCCGACGAGGGAGTAGTTCCGCCGGACCGCGTGCACCGTGTTCACTTCGACCCAGCTGCCGCTGGCGAAGCCGACCGCAAGGATGCGCCCGAACGGCGCGATGCATCGCAACGATGCCCGCGCCGGATCACCGCCCACCGGGTCGTAGATGACGTCCGCGCCGTGGCCCCCGGTGGCGGCGAGCACCGCCTCGGGTACCGACTGCGTGGTGCGATCGATCAGCACCTCAGCGCCGAGCTCGGCGCAATACGCCAGCTTTTCGGAGCCCGCGGCTACGGCAATCACGCGCGCGCCGAGTGCTCGGCCCAACTGCATCGCCGTGGCCCCCGAGCCGCCCGCGGCGCCGAGTACCAGCAGCCACTCCCCCGCCGCGAGTGCACCGCGACGTACCAACCCGATCCACGCAGTCGAGTATCCGATACGAAACGCCGCAGCGTCGACATCACTCATGTCGTCGGGGACGCGAAACACCGTGCCGGCGTTGGCGATCGTGTACTCGGCGAATCCGCCGCGACCATCGGTGAAGCTGGTCACCGACATCACGCGCGTGCCGATCGTCAGCTCAACGCCTTCACCAACGGCATCGACGATGCCACAGACTTCCTGGCCCGGCACGAACGGCAACGGAGGTGTCAGCGCATAGGTGGACACGCACATGAACGCATCAGGCATACCGATCGCGGCGGCGAGCACACGTATGCGCACCTCGCCAGACCCCGGTGTCGGCACGACGAGGTCGACGAGTCGCAATGCCTCGCCGGGCGGCCCGTGTCGTTGTACCTGCCATGCGCGCACGGGCGCGGACGTTACTGCGGCACCGCGCCACGTGCCGCTGTAAATCGAGGCGTCCGCGTTGGACGCCCGTCCGTCGTAACCTTGGCGCCGATGAGCTCCCCGGCGCGCGAACAAGAGACCGACGAAGTCGTCGAACATCGCACGTTCTGTCGGATCTGTCCCGTGCTTTGTGGGCTCGTGGTGCAAACCGTTGGCGAACGTGTCGTCCAGGTCCGCGGCGACGCCGACCATCCAGTCACCCACGGCTACACCTGCCCGAAGGGCCGCGCACTCGGAGCGTTCCACCACCACCCGAACCGGCTCGACGAACCACGACTCGGCGGCGTCGTCACGCCGTGGGAGAAAGTGATCGCCGATCTTGCCGCGCGACTCAAGCGGATCATCGACGAGTCGGGCCCCGACGCCGTTGCGTTCTACTTCGGCACGTGGTCGTGGATGGACGCGCTCGGTCGTCTGCGCGCCGAAGCATTGGTGCGCCACCTCGGTACCCGCAGCCGCTACTCGGCCATCACCGTGGATGCCATCGCGCGCCTCACCGTCGCCGAGATGATGGGCGGATTCGGCGGCCTTTTACCCGCGATCGATCCCGCTACGACGGGACTTACGGTGCTCATCGGAACGAACCCGGTGGTGTCGCACGGGCACGCTGGCGCGATGGTCGACCCGATCGTGACGTTGCGACGTCTCGCCGCCAACGGCGGTCTGTGGGTGCTCGATCCGCGTCGAACCGAATCAGCCCGCATCGCCACATGCCATCTACCGATCCGACCGGGCGGCGATGCCGCTCTGCTCGCGTACGTCGTGCGGTGCTTACTTATCGACGGTGCCGACAACGCGTATATGGCCGAGCACGTCGATGGCGTCGACTCGCTCCGGACCGCCGTCGCACCATGGGATCGCGCCCGCGCCGCTCAGCACAGCGGCATCGACGGCGACAAGCTCGACGCTTTCGTCGGCGCAATACGCGCGGCCGGCCGCGTCACCGTCGTCACCGGGACCGGCACCACCATGGCCGAGAGCGCCAACGTCACCGAGTGGTTGGCCTGGGCAGTGCAGATCATCACCGGGTCGTTCGAGCACGAACGTGGCTCTTGGTTCAATCCTGGCGCGTTCGTTCGTTTGGATCAGTCGACGCGGACACCGGCACCCCCGCTGGGCAACATCGCACCAGGACCACCGAGCCGGCCCGAGCTGCCCTCTCGCTTCGGTGAGCGGCCCTGCGCCGCGCTCGCCGACGAGATCGAAGCGGGCAACGTTCGCGCGCTTGTCGTGATCGGTGGCGATCCACTCACCTCTTTGCCTGACACGAAACGCTTGACCCGTGCGTTCGAGCAACTCGACGTGCTGGCCGTAGCTGATGTGGTCGAGGCCGCGACCGTTGCGCGAGCGACACACGTACTCGCCGTGGCCGGGCAGCTCGAGCGTGAGGATCTGAACTGGTTCACCGATCGCTTCTCGCCGGTCATCAGCGCGCAGCGCACCGACGCGGTCGTCGCTCCGGGAGCGAATCGCCGCCTGCTCGTCAATGTCCTCGACGGCCTCGGCGAACACCTCGGTCTCGCGCGCGATGACGACCGCTTGGCCCGATGCGTTGCGCGAGTACCCGAGTTGCACACGCCCGGTGTCTTCGTTGCGCAACCGGCGCTCGTGCGAGGCTGGGTGCATGAGCGCGTGTTGCCGAACGGGCGTTGGCGGATCGCGCCTGGGCCCCTCGTCGCGCAATTCGCACTGTTTGGCGCGCGCACGAACGCTCGGCCGGATGTTCTTGTCGCCGTGCCGCGACGAGCGAATCGTCGCATGAACTCGGCACTGCGCGACATCGGCCACGGCATCGAAGACGAGGCGCTCTGGGTCCACCCCGACGATGCCGGTCCGATCACCGATGGGCAGCGCGTCACACTGCGCACCTCGCGCGGTGACATCGAGGCGACAGCGCGCCTCACCCGCGACATCGCCCCAGGCGCCGTTTCGGTGCCGCACGGCCTGGCGCACCAGAACGTCAACCGGCTCACCGACTCGTCGGTCAACGCGGTCGACCCTCTGACCGGCATGATCACCCAATCGGGTTTTGCCGTCGTCCTGACTGCCACGAACCGGAAGAACAAACACCCTGCTTGACCTTGCACTGCAGTGCAGGGTTTACCGTAGGGTCCATGAACGGTCTCAAGATCTCCGAACTCGCCGAGAGAGCCGGCGTCAACGTGTCGACGGTGCGCTTTTATGAGCGCATCGGCCTCGTGCCCGACCCGCAACGTTCGTCATCGGGCTACCGGCTCTACGACCCCGGGCACGAGGCACGCCTGCTCTTCATCACCCGCGCTCGACGGCTTGGCATGTCGATCGAGCAGATCTCGGGCCTACTGGGTGTGTGGGACGGCACGAACTGTGGCGCGACGCGGGCCCACGTCGTCGAGCAGATCGACGAAAACCTGAGCGAAGTGCGGGCCCGTGTTCGAGAACTCGAAGCATTCGCACAGCAACTCGTCGCCGCCCGCGCTGAGTTGACCGAAACCGACACCCCCGCCATCTGTGACCCCGATCTGGTGTGCTGCACGCCGACCATGGTCGGTCCGACCACCGTGACACTCACGTCAGTGCCCAAAATCCGATGACTCCAAACCAGATCAAACCAACCAAGAGGATCTCGATGACCCGAACCAGTAACCCGGTGCACGTCCGCGAACGGGACCTTGCCGTGGCATCACCAGAAGGTGGGTCCCCGGCGACCCGAGCCACAGGTCGCCTCGGCAGATTCGGCCCTGTGCTCGCCGGTGTCTTGTGCGCTTTGGCCTGTGCGGTTCCCGCATTCGGGGCCGCTTTCGTCGGTGGCGCGACGGCGCGTCTCGTCGGCGTACCCGCATGGATTGCCGCCGTCGTCATCGCTGCCGCAGTGGCTGCTTTCGTCATCTGGCGGTCGCGGGGCAAGTCCGGCGATCCGTGTGGCTGCTGATCGGCGCGGCCGGGCCCGGCTCGCGGCCGCGCTCCTCGCGCTGGCCACCGTGTTTTTCGTCATCGGCGCGATCAGCGAACGCAACGCGCACGCCGAGGCTGACGCCATCGAAGCGGCAGTGTCCACACGCTCGGTGTACCCCGCAACCGAAACGCACGGCCATGTCGAGGGCGGCCAGGCCACGACCGACGCCCCTTCGGGCGAGCCGTCGGGCGAGTACCACCCGTGGGGCATCAACATCGAACAGCCAGCATTCATCGCGATCGGCGCAGCCGTTTCCGTCGCCGCTGCATTGGCGTTGGCGCTACGGCCCCGTCGGGCCACGTTCGCTACCGTGGCGCTCCTCGGCGCATTCTTCGCCATCGTCGAGGTGGCCGAGGTCGCCCATCAGGCTGACGTAAGCAAGTGGGGACTGGTCATCCTGGCCGCGCTTGCCCTGGTACTGCACGCCGCGACCGTGGTCGTCACGACGCCCGCGTTCGGCCGCCAACCGACCTGACCGCAGGTTTTCGGGTCGCCTCGCCTCGACTCGGCTCCAAACGCGAAGATGCCCACCGGAGAACCGGTGGGCATCGTTGCGTTCTGGTGAGAACGAGGTCAGATAGCGCGAACGTTCTGCGCTTCTTCGCCCTTGCGGCCGGGGGCGATGTCGAACTCGACCCGCTGGCCCTCGTTGAGCGACTTGTAGCCCTCGCCCTGGATGTTGGAGAAGTGAACGAACACGTCGTCGCCACCCTCACGTGAGATGAAGCCGAAGCCCTTCTCAGAATTGAAGAACTTCACAGTACCTGTAGTCACGAAATGCTCTCTTTGCTTTGTGTGGCCGCCAGACGACAGCGACCCCCGCACTCTATCTCCCGTTTCGCGCGATAGGTCGCGCGATGGGTCCGGCGACCCGAATTCGGGGCAACTCTCGCTCAAGCAGTCATCGCTGCACCGTCTACGCCGAACGGGGTAGCGGTGGATTCTCCCGAGGTAACATTGCCCGCCGCGGTCGCGCGGAGCAGGAGACAGCCCATTCTCGCGCTCGTCGGCCTGGCGACGACGGTGTACGTCGCGCTCGTTGCGTCGCACCGCGGCAGCGGCCTCTTTTGGACTGCGTTCAACGACATCGGCCAGTCGATAGCAGCCCTGTTCGCTGCGCTGACCTGCACCTACGCGGCGCTCCGCAGCCAACAACGTGAGCGACGCGGGTGGACGCTGCTCGCTGTCGGTACCGGATCGTGGGCAGCAGGTCAGGTGCTGTGGACGGTCTACGAGGTGTTCCTCGGCCGCTCCCTCACTTCGCCGTCGCTCTACGACATCGGCTTCCTCGCGAGTCCCCTCTTCATCGCGAGTCCCCTCTTCATCATTGCAGGGCTGTTGGTCTTCGTTGACACGCCCGCCGGAAAACTGTCTCAGTTTCGGGGCGGCGTCGAGGGACTGATGATCGCGACGGCCGTGTTCGTCGCGATGTGGGGCCTACTCGTGCGGCCGGTGGCGATTCATGCCGAGGGGACCGCACTCAGCCAGGTTGTATCGCTCGCCTATCCGATACTCGATGCGCTGGGCGTAGCCGCCGTCATCTTCGCCGCCACGCGCCGACGCATCAACACACGCGGCGCGCTTGCGCCTATGGCGATGGGCATCGTGTCGCTCGCAGTCGCCGACTCGTTCTTCTGGTACCTCACCTCGGTCACCGGCTACGACGGTGCTAACAGGATGCTGAAAATGCCTTCGTAGAGGGTGGGGCTATGCGTTTGGGTGTTCGATGGGCGGGTCGTGGGCTTGTCGATGGGGTGGATCGCCGGCGCGATCACCCGCTGGGGCGGGTCGTCGCTCAGATGGTGGCGAGGTTGTCGATGTTGGTGATGCGGATCAGGTTGTACACAGCGACGGTCATCTTGAACCAGGCCCGGTTCGGTTCTCGGCCCCGGTAGCGGAGCTTGCGTCCTG
>JAYUFA010000513.1:0-3444 GCA_043738925.1 Actinomycetota bacterium | reverse complement strand
TCGCGAGGGGTTGGCCACCGTAGGTGCTGCCGTGATCGCCCGGCTTGAACGCCGCGGCGACTTCGGCTTTGGCCCAACAGGCGCCGATGGGCATGCCGTTGCCGAGCGACTTGGCCATCGTGACCACGTCGGGCTCGATACCCATGTGTTGGAACCCGAACCACTTGCCGGTACGCCCTAACCCGGTTTGGACCTCGTCGATCATCATCAAGATGCCGCGCTCGTCGCAGATGCGGCGCAGTCCTTGGAAGAACGCAGGGTCGCCGGGGTTGACGCCACCTTCGCCCTGAACGGTCTCGAGCAGCAGAGCCGCAACGGACTCGTCGAGCACCCGCGCAAAATCGTCGAGGTCGTTGAATCCGGCGTGACGAAACCCTTCTGGCAGCGGCTGGAACGGCTCGTGCTTTTCCGGCTGACCGGTGGCGTGCAGCGTGGCGAGCGTGCGGCCATGAAAGCTGCGTCCCGCGCTGACCACGACGTGCTTTCCGCGACCACCCCACTTGCGTGCGAGCTTGATCGCGCATTCGTTGGCCTCGGCGCCACTATTCGCGAAGAACACTTGCCCTCTTGGTGCGGCAGCACCCGCGATGAGCGCATCGAGCGTCTTGGCGACGCCGGCCTGGTGCTCGGTCCCGAAGAGGTTCGACACGTGCAGCAACGTGCGTGCTTGTTCGGCGATCGCGAGAGCGATCGTGGGGTGCGCGTGGCCGAGCGACGTGACCGCAAGACCCCCGAGAAAGTCGAGATAGCGCTTGCCGTCAGGATCAAACAGGCACGACCCCTCACCGCGGACGAACATCACCTGCGGCGCGGCGTACGTGGCCATGACCGGGCACCGCACCATGGCCTCGGATGCGTGCATCTGCTCAGCGTGCGTGGTCATTGCTCACTCCCCTTTGGCGCGGGCGACGTGCCGAGCATCGCGTTCGTCGCGGCATCGCCCGACGTGATCATCGTGCCGACGCCCTCATCGGTGAACAGTTCGAGCAACAGCGCGTGCGCGACAGTGCCATTGATCATGTGGACCGATCGCACGCCTGCCTCGACTGCGTCGATGCACGCCCGTGCCTTCGGGATCATGCCGCCGCTGAGCGCGCCCGACGCCATCATCGCGTGCACTCCCGGCACGGTGATCGAGCGGATCAAACTCGCGTGGTCAGTGACGTCAGCCAACAGTCCGTCGACGTCGGTGAGATAGAGCAGCTTCTCGGCGCGCATGGCCTGCGCGACTGCGGTCGCGACGGTGTCAGCGTTGATGTTGTAGGCCTGGCCGGCCTCGTCACTGCCGATGGTCGAGATCACCGGAATGAACTCCTCGGCCAGCAGGCGCTCGACGATGTGCGGGTTGACCGATGCGACGTCGCCGACAAAGCCGAGCGAGGGGTCGCGCGGATGCGCGCGAATGAGCCCGGCATCAGCGCCCGAGAGGCCGACCGCGTACGGACCGTGCACGTTGATCGCCGACACGATCTCGCTCGAGACCTTGCCCTCGAGCACCATGCGCGCCACGTCGAGCGTGGCCGCGTCGGTAACCCGAAGACCGTCGCGGAATTCGCTCGTGATGCCGAGGCGACCAAGGAGCTCGCCGATCTGCGGACCGCCGCCATGGACGACCACGACGTGTATGCCGACCGAGTGCATGAGCACGACATCCTCGGCGAAGTTTTGCGCAAGCGAGCGGTCCATCATCGCGTTGCCGCCGTATTTCACGACGACGGTCTGACCGCGAAACCGGCGGATGTACGGCAAGGCCTCAACCAGAATGCGGGCGCGCAACTCGGGGCTGGTGGGGGTGCTGTTGGGAGCACGGTCGCTCACGGGTACACCCCGATCGCGTCGAGGCCAGTGGCTTCATTAAATCCGAGCGCGAGGTTCGCGCACTGCACTGCTTGGCCCGAGGCACCCTTCGTGAGGTTGTCGAGCGCGGCGATAGCCACAACCCAGCCCGTGCGATCGTCGACCCGCACGGTGATGTGCACGCTGTTTGAGCCGAGCGTGGCCTTGGTCGACGGTGAACGTTCGTCGACCACGACGAACTGCTCGCCCTCGTAGAACGATGCATAGTGCTCCAGCAGCAGAGCGGTAGTAAGCGTCTTGACCGGCCGCGCGTAGCAGGTGGCGAGCAGGCCCCGATTCATTGGCGCCATATGCGGCGTGAAGAGCACCTGCGCGTCGGCGCCGGCAGATCCGTCGCGGTTGGTCGACAGCACCTGTTCGATTTCGGGCGTGTGGCGATGATGCAAAAGGCCGTACGCCGTGAAGTCTTCATCGACCGCGCAGAAAGCGGTGTTGGCTTTGAGAGCGCGGCCCGCGCCCGACACACCAGACGCAGCATCGACGATGATGCCCGTCGGCTCGATCAGCCCGCCGCGCAGAGCAGGCGCAAGCGCAAGCGATGCCGTGGTGACATAGCAACCGGGGGCCGCGATGAGCTTGGCGCCGAGAAGGGTCGGCCGGAACAACTCAGGCAGCCCGAACGCGAAATCGGCGAGCAACTCCGGTGCCACATGCTCGTCGTGATACCAGGTCGGGTACAGCCCGGCGTCCTTC
Organism: Actinomycetota bacterium; assembly: GCA_043738925.1. Taxonomy (GTDB): domain Bacteria; phylum Actinomycetota; class Acidimicrobiia; order Acidimicrobiales; family WLNW01; genus WLNW01. The sequence goes on along the minus strand of JAYUFA010000513.1, from coordinate 894 downwards.
AACCGGAAGTCGGCCGCGAGGTCGACGATGTGGCCGACCTTGCCGATCAGTTCGGGCACGACGCGCTGTGACGCGCCGTGGGGTAGCCCGAGGAACACAAGGTCAAGCCCGTCGGCCGTACCCGCCTCGTAACGATCAAACACGCGATCGCGATAGCGCGGCGCAAGCGACGGATAGAGCTCGGCGATCGGAGTACCGGCTTGGCTGTCGCCGGTTGCCAGCGCAACCGACAGTTCGGGATGACGCGCGCACAGCCGGAGCAGTTCAGCGCCGGTGTAGCCCGACGCTCCGATGATGCCTACGGAGGTCACCGCCAGATCATACACGCAGATGCATACTCATGCACCACATTTGGCCGAACTCTCGCGCGGCCGAATCGACTCGGCAACGTCAAGCCCGAAGCTTCGCCGGCCGACCCGCTTCGACCGCGGCGATGCAACGCGCTCGAGCCTCGGCGATCTCGGACTCGGTCAGTGTGCGATCGCCGGCTTGGAAACGCAACGCGTAGGCAAGGCTACGCGCTCCGGTCGCGACGCCTTCACCGCGATAGACGTCGAAGAGCGATAGCGCGACCAACAGGTCGCCACCCGCCTTGCGGATCTCGCGTTCGACATCGGCTGCAGGACACGCATCATCGACGACAAAGGCGAGGTCTACATCGCTCGACGGAAAGCGGCTGAACCGAGCATACGGTCGCTCACCGTGGGGCAGGGCAAGCAGCGCGTCGAGATCGAGCTCGAGCCACGCGACGCGCTCTGCAACCGCGAACGCGGCGCAGACCGCCGGATCAATCTCGCCGACCACGCCGATGTTGTGGCCGAGAACGTCGATCACCGCAGTGCGCGAGGGATGCAGACCACGTACTTGCGACGCGACGAGCAGGTGCTCGCTTAT
>JAYUFA010000512.1:0-3457 GCA_043738925.1 Actinomycetota bacterium | reverse complement strand
CACTGTCACCCGAGCTCGTCGCGGTGCTGGCCCGTCACGGGGCGCGGCTCGTGGGCATCGATACACCGAGCATCGATCTGTTCGATTCCAAGGACCTGCCCACGCACGCCGCGTGCGTCGCTCACGACATGCGCAATCTCGAAGGAATCGTGCTCGACGGTGTCGCCGACGGTCTCTATGAGCTCATCGCTTTCCCGCTCGCGCTTGTCGGCTTCGACGCGAGCCCGGTACGCGCCGTGCTCCGTACGTTGACCTGAGCACGCTGACCGGAGAGAACCGGTTGCTGGTGCCTCAGCCGACGGTCTTGTCAGGCAGACCCGCGAGGTGCGCGGCGTCGTTGTAGCGCCGCAGCATCCATTGCTTGTCGCCGCTCACGAACTCGGTTAGCGACGTGTTGAGCGTCCAGAGGTCGAACGGTGCTTCGAGCCCGACGCCGAGGTAGGCGCGGAAGATGATGTCGATCACACCACCGTGGCAAACGACCATGACGGTACAACCGGCAAACCGCTTCTCGATGCGCGCGAAGGCCGCAATGACACGATCACGAAACTGATGCAACGATTCGCCGCCGGGTGCCAAAGGCCGATCCGGGAACGCTCGCAGATCGAAGGCGTCGAACTTCTTGGCAAAATCGGCAAAGGCGACGCCGTCGGCCGCGCCGGGCCGTTGCTCGATGAGTTCAGGGTCGCGCTCGGCGAAGTCCGCATCGAGCACCGATCCGATAATCGTCGCCGTCTCGTAGGCACGCGGCAGTGTCGACGCGAGCAGAGCGTCGAGGTGCAACGGGCCTTCGCGACGAAGCCGGTCGCGCAACGCCTCGGCTTGGCGAATACCCAGCGGCGACAGACCGGTACAGGTGCGCTCACCGCCGACGATGCGACGAACGGTGACCTGAGACTCTCCGTGGCGAACAAGAATCAGGCGGGTCGATGGCACCGCGTCACGCTACGACCTCCAGCCCGTCCGCTCGCCACCGGCATCACACCCGGAGACCCGCGCTTCTCCGGCACCCTCGGCATCAACATCAACGTGGGGCGCAGCCACTGACTACACTCGGCGCACATCTGGTGCTGGAGGGGGCACATTGGACGCGAAAATCCGCGCGGTCGGAGTCGAGCGCTACTTCGGCGCGAAGAATAACCGCGTCCAGGCGCTCGGCCCGCTCGATCTCGAGATTGGCGACGGCGAGTTCGTGTGCCTGGTTGGTCCCTCGGGCTGTGGCAAGTCGACGTTCCTGCGCATGGTCGCGGGTCTGATCAACCCTTCGGTGGGCATCGTCGAGATCGCCGCCGCGACCGACAAGCCCACGGCGATGGTGTTCCAGGACTACTCGATCTACCCGTGGAAAAAGGTGCTGGCCAACGTGCGGTTCGGGCTCGATCTCGCCGGCGTTGCGAAGAAGGAAGGCAACGAGCGGGCGCGCACGTACCTCGCCAAACTCGGATTGTCCGATCGCGAGAATGCCTACCCGGCCACCCTGTCGGGGGGCATGAAGCAACGCGTCGCGATCGCCCGTGCGCTTGCGGTCGAGCCGGAAATCCTGCTCATGGACGAGCCCTTCGCGGCGCTCGACGCACAGATGCGCGTGATCCTGCAGGACGAACTGTTGGCCCTGTGGCAATCCGACCGTCGTACGGTGCTGTTCGTCACCCACTCGCTCGACGAGGCGATCCTGCTCGGTGACCGTGTGCTCGTCATGTCGTCGCGGCCGGGCAAGATCATCGCGTCGAAGAAGGTGCCCTTCCCGCGGCCACGTACCGGTGACATTCGCAGCTCGGCCGAGTTTGCAGCCTTGCAAGGCGAGTTGTGGGAGCTCTTGCGTACCGAAGTCCAAGCCCACCTTGCGGACATCGGCTCGCACTGAATCGGAGACGAACGTGACGAACGTGTGGTCGCACACAGCAGCCATGGGCGAGGCCAGTCGTATTGAGGCGCGCGCCAAAATCTCCCGGCTTCCTCGCGGTTATGACCGCGATCCCGTCGGTCACGCGCGCAAACGGCGGATCCTCCACCTTCTCCTCGGCCTTGGCGTCCCCATCGCGCTGCTCGCGTTCTGGCAGGTTGCGGCAAAGAACGACTGGATCAATCACAAGTTTTATCCCGCTCCCACCGACTGTTTCCGCCAGCTCAAGCAAATGTTCGACAAGCGGGATTTCGCATATGACCTGCGGCTCACGCTGTACCGAATGGTCTGGGGATGGCTCTGGGGATCACTTATCGGGGTCGCCTTCGCGTACGTGCTGGGCATGACGCGCATCGTGCGAGCGGCCCTTGAGCCAACACTGAACGCGTTGTACACCGTGCCGAAGATCGCGCTGCTGTCGCCCTTCCTCATCATCTTCGGATTCAGGGACAAGCCGGTCATCATCGTTATTGCGGTCACCGTGTTCTTCTTCGCATGGGTCCCGATGCAAGCCGCCGTGATGTCGGTAAGCGAAAGCTACCGCGAGGCCGCTTCGTCGTTCGGCGCCGGCAGGTGGCAGATGTTCCGGCACGTGATCTTGCCCGCGACATTGCCCGGTCTGTTCATCACGCTGCGCGTGGCTGCCAGCGTGTCGGTGCTCACGGTGATCGGCATCGAGTTCGCGTATGCACCGGAAAGTCGTGGCCTGGGATTTCAAATCAACGCCGCCCGCCAGACCTTCGAGCCAAAGATCGCCTACGCCGGCATCATGGTTGCCGCGCTTATCGGGGTGGTTTTCCAGGCTCTTGTTCGCACGGTCGGTCGCCTCGTCGTGCGATGGGATAAGGAGGACCGTGGCGCGCCGGTGATGTAGTCGGACCTTGGCCGCGAGACACCCGTCGCGCCCGGGAACCGGAAGCAATTTGTCAAAGCTGCGTCGTTGTTCAACGGCATGGCTGTCAACCATCAGGAGGGGAATCAAGTGAGGAAACATTCATCGCATTGGAAGGCGCTGCTCGCAGTCGTCTTCGCGACTTCGCTCATCGCGGCCGCGTGCGGCGACAGCGGCAGTACGGCCAAGTCGGCCACGGGCGCATCAGGCTCGGGGGCTTCAAGCAGCGGCACCGGAGCGAAGACAGGTGCAACAGGTACCGGCGGTTCAGGAACCGGCGCGACCGGCACGACCACGAAGGCAACAGTCGCCGGCTGCGACAAGGGATACACGGACCCGGCTGACATATCGCTGACGCGCACGGTAGCCCGCTGCACCGCAGGCTCACCGGCGCCAGTCCCGTTGGCCACTCCCGCGAAAATCGTCATCGCGACCAACTTCAAACTCGAGTTCAATTCACCGGTCGCGGTCGCGAACACGCTCGGTGAATATGCAAAGGAGAACCTCACGGTCGAGTTCGTCAACCTGTCGTTCGCCAACTCGATCCCGCAACTTTCGAACGGTCAGGTCGATGTGGCTGTCGGCGGTTTCGAGACCGCACTCTTCAACGCCGGCAGTACCGATGTCGGCGTCAAGGTCATCGCCGGCAACTACTTCCCGCC
>JAYUFA010000511.1:0-3458 GCA_043738925.1 Actinomycetota bacterium | reverse complement strand
CATAGCGCAACGGCAATCAAGCGTCTGGCCAATGTCGCGCCGCCCCCACACAACGCGGCACCCTGCCCGATCGTGACGAGCACGTCGAACGCCGACGGATTCGACGTGTGCCGTTCGAGGGGGGTGTTCGCAGCGTTGGCGACGGTTCCGCCGTTGGCGCGCGTTCCGGCTGCAGCAGTGTTCCCTCCGCCCGAGGCACGAGTCGCGGGGCTCCCGCCGGACGAACCACCGCCACCAGTCGCGCCGCTGGCGCTGGTAGCGCCCGTGGAGCCGGCGCCATTCGACGAACCACCCGACGAACTGCCGCCACCGGACGACAAACCGCCAGCCGACGAACCACCGCCGGACGAACTGCCGCCACCGGACGACGAACCACCCGACGAACTGCCGCCACCGGACGACGACCCGCCACTCGACGACCCGCCACTCGACGAGCCGCCGCCCGCGGTCGTCACCGTCGGTGTGGAACCGCCACCTGCGGTGGTCACCGTCGGCGTCGAGCCACCGCCGCTTGGCGTGGTCACCGTCGGCGTCGGGCCCCCGCCAGTTGCGGGATCGAAGGTCTTCGGCGCGGGCTTCGGCGGGGCGCCCGGAATGTGCTGAATCGCGTCGAGGGAGATGTCCACGATCTGTTTCGACAGCGGCGCGTAGCCCAAGCCGTCAGCGCGGGCCTGCCCGTCGGTCACCGCGTAGTTAAGGAACGTACCAAGCGAGGTTCCCTTCGACGACGCCGTCGTCGGCGCGATGACATAGCTGTATGTCGACGGGAAGTACGCAAGCGGATCGCTGCCCTGGTAGTCGAGCTTGAGCGTTCCGTCGCCATTGGCGGTTGCGTACGCGAGCGCCGCGTTCACGTTCGCCGATTCCGGGTACACGAAGTTGCCGGACGCGTTCTTCACGAGGGCGTTCGGGAACCCACGGACCTCCGCGAAACCGGCCTCGTTGTAGGTGATCGCGTTCGCGCCACTGGAAGCATTCGCGACGGCATTCGCCACACCGTCGCTGGCGAACGCAGTCGTCGAACCCGGCCACGCGTTCGGCCACTTCGACGTGGCCTTCCCGTCGAGGAAAGGGTCACCTTGCGACTGCGCGGCGAGGGCCGCGTTGCCTTTGATGTATGCGACGAACTTCTGCCACACATCGGGCGCGGTCGAGATGCAGAACTGGCTCGTCACGTAACTCGTACCGGCACCATCGGAGCGCAGTACCGGCGTGACCGGGTTCGCCGGCAGGTCGATGTCGGGGTTGTCCTGACGCAGCTCGGCGTCGTTCCACTTCATACCGGGCTCGGTCAACAACCGGCACGACGTGTGCGGAGTCAGTTTCAAGTCGGTACCCGTACCGCCCTCACCGGTCGGGAAGCCGATCTTGCGTCCGGCGTGATCGAGCAGGTTGTACATGAAACCCACACCGCCGGCGCTGACCGGCACATACACGTACGGCCGCCCGGCGGCGCGATTGATCTCCTCGGGTTGGAACGGGATATCCGAAACGCCGAAATCGACGAGATTGTCGATGTACTGGTTGCGCCCGAACGTCGAACCCGACGACACGTAGTTCATCGTGAGCGAGAACTGTTTCTTCACATCCGAACGCCACTGCTCGATCTCGAGCTGCGGGAACGACGCACCAGCGCCCTCTAGTTTTTCGAGACCGGCCGCACTCGCCGGCCGCAGCGGTGACGCCAGGCTGAGCACCACCAAGGCTCCGGCGATGACCATCAGCATGCGCAGTGTCGGCTTCATCCGAACCGCCCCGACACGTAGTCGCTGGTGCGTTGATCGCGCGGGTTGTTGAAGATGTCGTGTGTCGGCCCCGACTCCACGACGCGCCCGGGTGAACCCTGTTCGTCGATCATGAAGAACGCACAGAGATCGGCGACGCGCTGGGCCTGTTGCATGTTGTGGGTCACGATGACGACCGTGATCTCACGCCCGATCTCGAGGATCGTTTCCTCGATCACCCGCGTCGAGATCGGGTCGAGCGCGGAACAGGGTTCGTCCATCAGCAACACGCGTGGTCGCACCGCGAGCGAGCGCGCTATGCAAAGGCGCTGCTGTTGCCCGCCCGACAAAGCGGCACCGCTTTGCCCGAGGCGGTCTTTGACCTCGTTCCAAAGGCCGCCGCGTCGCAGCGACCATTCGACAAGCTCATCTGCGTTGCTCGTCTTGACACCCGAGAGCTTCAAGCCCGCGAGCACGTTCTCACGAATCGACATCGACGGGAACGGATTGGGTCGCTGGAACACCATCCCGATGCGCAGCCGCACCTCGGTCGAGTTGAGCACGCCGCCATGAATGTCGACACCGTCAAGAGTGACGAGGCCACCCATCTTTGCGGTGGGGATCACTTCGTGCATGCGATTGAGGTTGCGCAGGAACACCGATTTCCCACAGCCCGACGGGCCGATGATGGCAGTGACCTGACCCGCTGGCATGTTCAGCGAACACCGATCGAGAACTTTGCGCGCGCCGAACCATGCGCTGACGTTTTGCGCGATCAGCGTTCCGGCGACAACGTCGTCGGATGCCGCGGGGGCCTCGCGTAGGTCGATCAGCGACGTTGCATCGGCACTGGCCGACACGGCCGGACTGGCTGAGATGGGAGCGAACGATGCGGTGTGCTCGTGAGGTGCCCCGAGCTCGGCGTCGTCGAACGTGAACGGTCTCGGCAACGACGACAGCGGCGGAGGGGGCAACGGTTGCGGAAAGTCCATCAGTGGTGGTGGCGGGAGTGTTGCGCGCGCCGCCGGCTCGGCGAGATCGAGCGTCGACGTGAGCGCGGCGTCACGCTCGAAGTCGGCGTAGTCCCGAGTCGGCCACGTCGACGCGTGGTCGTCCGCACCGAAGATGGCCTGAGGCACGATCTCCAGCTGTCGCGTGCGACTGCGGGGCGGGGGCAGGATGGCCATGTCAGCCGCCTCTCTTCTTCTTCCCGCGCTCGCCTATGGTGCGCGCGAGGACGAACATGGTGAGTACGAGCAGCAGCAGCACGAGTGCACCGGTCCATGCTCGATCGAGCTGTGTCTTGTTCGGCTGGCGAACGAGTTGGTACACGAACATGGGGAGGCTGGCCTGCTTGCCCGACAACGGGTTCGTGTTCGTCGACGACGAGAACGACGCGGTGAGCAATATCGGCGCGGTCTCGCCGATCGCACGCGCGATGCCGAGGATTGCGGCGGTGATGAGACCGCTGCGCGCCGTCGGCAAGACCACCCGCAAGGCAACGCGCCATTCAGGCGCGCCGAGTGCAAGAGACGCTTCTCGCAGCGAACCGGGCACGGTGCGAAGGATCTCCTCCGCGGTACGCGTCACCGTCGGCAACATCAAAATCGTGAGCGCAACGGCGGCCGCTATGCCCGAGAACCCCTGCCCGAGCTGCAAGATCCAAACGGTGTAAACGAGCAGACCCGCGACGATGGAAGGCAGACCGCTCATCGCCTCGACGAAGAACCGGAT
>JAYUFA010000510.1:0-3467 GCA_043738925.1 Actinomycetota bacterium | reverse complement strand
CGAGTGGGTCCGCATTGGAACCCGATGAGCGCTTCGAGCTTGTCGCGCCGGTAGGGCGTCGCGGTGAGTCCGAGCCATCGGCGTGACGTCGCGGCTTGCACACAGTTCGCGAACGACACCGCGGGAAGGTGGTGGCACTCGTCGACCACGACAAACCCGTAGCCATCGAATACCGAAGCGTCGTCTCGTCGGGCCAGGCTTTGGATCATGGCTACGTCGACGATGCCGGTCGGCTTGTCCTTCCCGCCACCGATCTGGCCGATGTCGTGCATTTCCAGGCCGAGGTGTTCACCGAGGCGACTGCGCCACTGGTCGATGAGTTCTTTGCGATCGACGACGACCAGCGTGGGCATGTCGTGGTGCGCGATCGCGGCGCATGCCATGACGGTCTTGCCTGCGCCGGGAGGTGCTACGAGCACGCCAACTTCGTGGCCGACGAGCTCAGCGACCGCGGCGGCCTGTTGTTCGCGAAGTCGTCCGACGAAATGGAACCCGGCGGGCTCGGGTGTCGGTCGATCGTCGATGACGTCCAACCGGCTGCCGAGTTGTTCGACGAGTTGCGTGACTCGTTCTCTGAGGCCCCGCGGCAACTGGAGCCATTCGAGGTCCTCGCGGTAGGCCGAGATGAACCTCGGTGTATCCCATGTCGAGAACCGCATACGTTGCTTCTCATAGAACTCGGGGTTGGCGATCGACCCGAGATGTTTCAACGCGGCGATCACCGCTGGCGGCAACCCAGCGCGTTCGATGGACAACATCGCGCCGAGTCGAGCGCGAATGACAGCCGGCGGCGCCGGGCCGCCCGCCTTGGACAACTCCGCCAAGGTGAGGGCCGGACCTGCGTTCACGGGCCGGAGCAAATCGGCAAGAGCCGTCACCGCGGCGGCGCTCATACGAGCGACGGACGACAGAAAGCCCCACTGGTCGGGCCAGGGTTGCATCGTGGTCGGATCGAGGAACACGGTCGAACCCCGCAGTGCGGCGTCTCCCTGCAACGGCAGGGCGATCAAGTTCCCAAAGCCTGCTTTGGGGAGGAAATCTTGCGACGGGAAGAATCGGTCATAGCTCGCCAGGTTAAGTTCGGCGCGCGTGGTCATCGCTTGGCGAAGCAGCGCCGCGCCAACTGCGCGGGCCTGTGACGCGGCGACGGGCGCGTCGAAGAACACCCAGACGTGCGCGCCGTTGCCCGATCGCGAGCGCTCCAACGCAGCGGGCACACCGTTGGCATTACAGGCGTCCAAGTAGGCGAGCGAGTCGAGTGCCCACGAACCCTGGTCGAAGTCGCACGCCAACAACGCGCACACGTCACCGGGCAGGAGCGGGTAGATACCGACGCTGAACGCGCCTCGGAGGTGGCGGAGGAACACGTCGTCAGTCAACGGCAGGTAGTCCTTCGCCGGTTTGCGCGACCATCCGCCACGAGCCGCGGGCGACCATCCCGACTTACCGGTCGAGCTGTTCTCCCAGCGGGTCGCGTACACATCGGACCGGGCGCCGAACAGCGCCCACAGAAGTTTCAGCTTTTCCGCGTCGGTTGCGGTGGCATCGATCCGCAGGTTGTCCGATGGCTCCACCAACAGCGTCGGTGTCCACGCCGCCCCGTGACCGTCAGCGGTTCGCGTGTCGAAGCCCAGCAATGCGCGCAGCCGAGCGTTTTCGGTTTCGAGGTCGCCGATGCGTCGAGCCAGGTTCTCGTAGTTTGCCCGGTCGTTGTGACTCACGTGTTCATCATGTCGCCGCCAGCTTCGCGAGTGATCGACCATGGCAGCCTTCGTGTCTCAGCGGGGCTGAGTATCTCGGGCTTGTTCGAGCTCAGTGCACCGCGGTCTCGGTAGGTTGGCTCGGTGTCGCCGAAGTCGATTCCGCGGGTGCGTCTGACGTCGGTTCCCGACGAAGCGGTGTTCGTCGTTCGCGGCGATGAACTTGATCCCGAAGTGATCATCGACGACGCGTCGCGGTTCCACGAACGCTTCTCGGCGTGGTCCCGATTCGGGATTTCGGCGTTCTACGCCGCGACCGACGACGAGGTCGATGTGCTGTGTCAGGCGAGGCTCGTTCGTTTCGAAACGGTCGTGGTGTTCAAGCGCCGCGATCTCGAGGCCGTCGGCGTGGAGATCGCGGCGACGTTTCGGACACCGCATGTGACGCTGTGTCACGCCAGCCTCGAGGAGTTCGTTGCGCGGTTGTTGCGTTGTGAGCATCAGGTGCGCCCGAACCCGTACCATGTGAGCGAGCAGGGAGGTACACGATGATTGACGATGTCGACTTGCGGGTCGATTTGAACACCGAGGACGAGACCGGTTTGCCGTGGGCGTTTCTGCGCGACGCTCGGGATCCGAGTGTGGTGCGTGAAGGTGCTTGGCTTATCGTCGGTTCTGGCAAGGCCCGCGCGGTCGCCCAGGTCGCGCAGGTCGAAGGTGACCTCGTTTGGGTTCGTCCTCTTCCCGGCCCGGTCAGCCAATATCGCGAACTCCTCGGTCGTCGCGGCGCCGCCTGAAGCCACGCTCCGTGACCGGCGTGAGGGCCTGTCGGTGAAGTCGTTCTGCAGCGCGATCTCTACCGTGATCTCTCACCAACGGCAGCGGATTCGGGACAACAGGAGCACACTCGACGGTATGAGCGAGGCGCGAAATTCCCGGCTCAGGCGTATTTCAGACCACAGGACCCTCATAACCCGAAGGTCGTGGGTTCAAAGGTCCAACGGAAGAACGGCACCATCGCGCTCGGGTGGCTCACCGACGTGCCACCGGCTCGCCGTGCTCAGGTCGAGGCCAACGCGCGCGTGCTGGAGCACGAGCTGGGCGACACCCGCTTCACCATGCGGTTCCCCGCTCCGATCCAAACCGAGCTGCTCTCAGCCTGACCGCTCTCGAACTCTCGGCCCACGGATCCGTGAGACGGAGCGGGAGGATCGTTCGCGAACGGCTTGGCGGCTGATCACATCACCGGTGGGGTGGTGAGTGCAGCTTTGACGTAGGCGACGACGGCGTTGGCGTGGCCGTGACCCATGCCGTGCTCGTCGTTCAATATCGTCACGATCTCCATGTGTGACGAACCGGCCGTCCACTGCGATGTCACGAGGTCGAGCCATTTCTGCATCGGCCGGCCGTACTTGGTTTCAATCGAGGGGAAGTACGAAGCCGGGCCCTTGACCTTGCTGCCGGGTTCGATGATCGGAGCGGTCACTCGGTTGATCGGGCTCATGCGAGCACGCCTTCCAGGCGGGTGTAGCTGGTCTCCATCCCGTCGACCATGCCTGTATCGAGCACGGTGTTGCGCAGCTCAGCGCTCGGGAAGGTGATGACGAGGCTCAGCAGGGTGCCGCCATGAGTTGGCGTGAGAGTCAGCTCGTTCAGGGTGCCTGGACCGTCCATCCCGATCATGCGCTCGGTCGTGACCGCACGGTTTGGCGGGTCGAACTCCAGCAACTTGCCCTCGAAGCCGAACCGTCCGGAGCCTTCCTCGGA
>JAYUFA010000509.1:0-24228 GCA_043738925.1 Actinomycetota bacterium | reverse complement strand
TCGACCTTGCCCGCAACTACCGCTGGGGGTGGCATCGACCGACACGCCGCCTCATGGACCACGTTCGGCACCTCGGCGCCGCGTCCTCTGAGGAGCATCCGCTCGTGGCCTTGCAGGCGCTCGACGACGCCGCGTGGTCACGTCTGATCGACGACACCGCGACAGTCGCCGAGATCACTGCCGCGCATGCGTCGCTCGTCGCGGACCTCGCATCGCCCGCACCACGTATCACCGCGTACTTCTCCCCCGAGTTCGGCTTCAACGAATCGTTACCCCAGTACTCCGGTGGTCTCGGCATTCTTGCCGGCGACCATCTCAAAGCGGCGAGCGACGCCGACCTGCCGCTGGTCGGTGTTGGCCTCTTTTATCGCGACGGCTTCTTTCGCCAGACCATCAGCGAAGGTCGTCAGAGCGAGCGCTACCAGACACAGGAGCCGGCCGCCCTCGGCGCGCTCGACACCGGCATCGTAGTGCAGGTGCCGCTCGGCCCGGTGCACGCGCACGCGAAGGTGTGGCGCATCGACGTGGGTCGCATTCCGCTGTACCTGCTCGACACGGATATCGAGGACAACAGTCCGGGCATTCGCGCGATCAGCGATCGCCTCTACAGCGGCGATCAAGAACACCGCCTCCGCCAAGAACTCGTGCTCGGCATGGGCGGGGCACGAGCGCTGGCAGCGTTGGGTATCGCGCCGACGTGCTTCCATCTGAACGAAGGTCATGCGGGGCTTTTGGTGCTCGAGCTCATCGAGCGGGCTCGGCGCGACGGCGCGCCCTCCGTCGACGCCGCGCTCAGCACCATCCGCGCGTCGACATTGTTCACCACGCATACACCGGTGCCGGCCGGCATTGATCGCTTTCCGCGCGGCCTGTTCACGCACTACGTGCAGCCCTGGGCGATTGCGAACGAGATCGCGTTCGACGAGTTGTTGGCGCTTGGCGTATTGCCGAGCGACGGCCCTTCGCAGCCGTTCAACATGGCGGCATTCTGCCTTGGCGCTGCCGGCCGCGCGAATGGTGTGTCAAAGCTGCACGGCGCAGTCAGTCGCGACATGTTCTCGGCACTTGAAGGCGGCTCACGCATCAGCTCGGTCACCAATGGCGTACACGCACGCACATGGGTCAGTGACGAGCTGCAAGATCTGTTCGACAGCGCTCTCGGCGCGGGCTGGGCCGACGGCGATCTCGACGCGTGGGTGAAGATCACCACGATCGATCCGGGGCAAGTGCGTGATGCATGGCAACCAGGCCGCGTCCGATTGGTCGACCTCGTCGCACGCACTACCACGACCACGCTCGATCCGAACGCGCTCACCGTCGGCTTCGCCCGCCGATTCGCCACCTACAAGCGCGCCGCGCTGCTGCTGCGCGATCGTGAGCGTCTCCACGCGCTGCTGGCCGACAACGAGCGGCCCGTGCAGTTCGTATTCGCAGGCAAGGCGCATCCGGCTGACAACGACGGCAAGGCGCTTCTCACTGAGGTCGCCGAATTCGCGGCGAGCAGTGCGTCGAACAATCGACTCGTGCTCGTGCCCGACTACGACATCGATGTTGCACGCACGCTGTACGCCGGTTGCGATGTGTGGCTGAACAACCCCGTACGTCCAATGGAGGCCTGCGGCACGTCGGGCGAAAAGGCGGCTCTCAACGGCGCTTTGAACTGTTCGGTGCGCGACGGCTGGTGGGACGAAATGTCCGATGGCCACAACGGTTGGGACATCCCGACAAGTGCCCGCGACGACGGGCGGGACGACGACGAAGCAGCCGCGTTATATCAGCTCTTCGAATCCGACATCGTTCCGCTGTTCTACGAGCCCGCATTTGGGCGAGCATCTGCCGCGTGGATTGCACGCGCGTGCCATGCGTGGGCCACGCTCGGTCCCCAGGTCGTGGCGGCGCGCATGGTGCGCGAGTACGACCGGCGCTACTACCGCCCATGACCGAGCAGGAGCTTGCCGTTTGGCCGGGGCGGCCGAGTCCGCTCGGCGCGACCTGGGATGGCTCGGGCACGAACTTCGCGTTGTTCAGCGAGGCGGCCGAGCGAGTCGAACTCTGTCTGTTCGACGACGGCGTCGAGCATCGCGTCACGCTGCCCGAGAGCACCGCATTCGTGCACCACGGCTACCTGCCCGAGGTCGGACCAGGACAGCACTACGGATTTCGGGTGCACGGGCGTTGGGCTCCGGCCGATGGGTTACGTTGCAACCCCGACAAGTTGCTCATCGATCCGTATGCGAAGGCCATCGAAGGCGACGTCATTTGGTCGCGCGCGGTCTACGGCCAGGATGCCGCCAAACCCGACGTGGCCGACACCACCGACAGCGCGCCGAACATGGCCAAGAGCGTGGTCGTCAACCCATACTTCGATTGGGCCGGTGATCGGCCACCTGACACGCCGTTGCACAAGTCGCTCATCTACGAGACCCACGTGCGCGGCCTCACCATGCAGCATCCTGGGGTACCCGCTGAGCTACGCGGCACGTACGCCGGGCTCGCCACCGAGCCAGTGATCGAGCACCTTCGACAGCTCGGTGTCACGGCGGTCGAGCTGCTGCCCGTACATCACTATGTGCCCGAGCATTCCGTGGTCGAGCGCGGGCTCACCAACTACTGGGGTTACAACTCGGTCGGCTATCTCGCGCCGCACGCGGCGTACGCGTCGTCAAGTCGACGCGGACGCCAAGTCCAAGAGTTCAAGTCGATGGTCAAGTCGTTGCACGCGGCGAACATCGAAGTGATCCTCGACGTCGTCTACAACCACACAGGCGAAGGCAACGATCTCGGACCAACCTTCTCGATGAAAGGCATCGACAACCGCGCGTACTATCGCGTCGATCCGCACGAGCCGCGCTTGTTCGTCGACTACACGGGTTGTGGCAACAGCTTGAACATGCTGCATCCCAACGTGTTGCAGCTCATCATGGACAGCCTGCGCTACTGGATCACCGAGATGCACGTCGACGGCTTTCGCTTCGACCTGGCGGCCACTCTCGCTCGTGAGTTGCACGACGTCGATCGACTCGCGGCGTTCTTCGACATCATCCAGCAGGACCCGGTCATCAGCCGCGCCAAGCTCATTGCCGAACCGTGGGATCTCGGCCAGGGTGGCTACATGGTGGGCAACTTCCCACCGCTGTGGTCCGAGTGGAACGGTCGCTACCGCGACGGTGTGCGCGACTATTGGCGCGGCGCCGAGGCATCGCTCGGTGAGTTCGCGTTCCGCTTCACCGGGAGTTCCGACCTCTACAGCAGCTCGGGTCGTCGGCCGAGCGCGTCGATCAACTTCATCACGTCGCACGACGGGTTCACCCTCGCCGATCTCGTCAGCCACGAGCGCAAGAACAACGAGGCGAACGGTGAAGACAACCGCGACGGCGACGACCACAACCGCAGTTGGAACTCGGGTGCTGAAGGCGAGACCAACGACCCGGTCGTCATCGAGTGTCGCGCGCGGCGGGTGCGAGCGATGCTCGCCACCTTGTTCTTGTCGCAGGGCGTACCGATGCTGCTTGCAGGCGATGAGATGGGGCGTTCGCAGCAGGGCAACAACAACGCCTACTGCCAGGACAACGCCATCTCGTGGGTCAACTGGCACGAGTCCGACGCCGAGCTGCTCGCGTTCTGTCGGCGCCTGTCTTCGTTTCGCGCGCAGCACCCGGTGTTTCGGCGGCGCAGGTTTTTCGAGGGGCAGAAGGTGCGCGGCAACGGCCACCGCGACATTGCGTGGCACACACCGGTGGGCGAACGAATGACCGAGCACGACTGGCAGGTTGGCTACGCGCGATCGCTGACCGTGTTCCTCAACGGTCAGGGGATCACCACGCTCGGCCCCCGCGGCGAGCGCGTCATCGACGACGACTTCGTCGTGATGTTCAACGCCAACCGTGACGCACTCGACTTCACGATTCCTGACGGTCTCCGCGATGGCACGTGGCAACGCGTGCTCGACACCGCGACGCCCGATGCTGCACCAACCCCGGTGACGACGAGCGAGGCCATCGCCGTGGAAGGCTTCTCGGTGGTCGTGCTTCAGCGACCACCGAGCGTCTAAGGAACGTCGTGCGGGTCCTGTTCGCCACCGCGGAACTGTCGCCGGTCGCCCGCGTCGGCGGACTGGCCGAAGCCGCGGCAGGGCTGGTGCGCGCGCTGCGAGCCGCGGGTGTCGAAGTCGAAGTGTTCGTACCCGACTACGGCGGTATCGCACTCGGCGACGAACACGTCGAAGAGCTCGACCTTGATGCGTGGGCGGGCAACGCGCGCATTCGGCACGGTTCTGTCGACGGATTCGGTGCCGTGTCCCTTGTCGACGCGACGGGCCTCGCGCGTCCGCACCCCTATCTCGAGCCGGGGACGGGCACCGGGTGGGCCGACAATGACCGCCGCTTTTTCACGTTCTCCAACGCGGTCGCGAAATGGTGCGAGCGACACCGACCTGATGTGCTGCACTTGAACGACTGGCACACCGCGACCACCCTCGGCATGCTCGGCTCGCCGCCGCCGAGCGTGCTCACGATTCACACCATCGCCTACCAGGGCTTCGCCGACGCGTCGTGGTTGTCAACGCTGACCCGCGAAAGCGAGGCGTACGCCTGGTATCACGGCGTCAATCCCTTGGCGGGTGCCATTCGCCTCGCCGATCTCATCATCGCCGTGAGCCCGACGTATGCACGCGAGATCGTCACGCCCGCGGAGGGTGTCGGTCTCGACGCGTTGCTTGCCGGGCGCGGCGACCGCTTGGTCGGCATACGCAACGGCATCGACACCGCCGTATGGGACCCGTCTGGTGACGAGCACATCGCGGCGAGATACGACGCTCGCGCCCCGGCCGCGAAGCTGATCTGCCGCCGCGCGCTGCTCGACGAGCTCCATTGGCCCGACGACACTGAGCCGCTCATCGCAATGGTGACGCGGCTCACCGAACAAAAGGGCATCGACCTCGTTCTCGACGCCGTTCGTTTTCTGCCCACGTTGCCTGCTCGTCTCGCCGTACTCGGCGCGGGCGACACCGCAACCGCGGCCGCGCTACATGCCGCCGCTGCCGCGCGCCCCGATCGGGTGACGTTCTTCGAGGGGTACGACAACGCGCTCGGACATCGGCTCTTCGCCGGCGCCGATCTGCTGCTCATGCCGAGTCGCTTCGAACCCTGCGGCCTCGCACAGATGCAGGCCATGGCGTACGGCACGTTGCCTGTAGTCACCGATGTCGGAGGGCTGCACGACACCGTGGTCGACGACGACGACTATCGCGGTCTCGGCAATGGCTTCGTTGCGCAACGTGTTGATCCAAGCAGTGTCCTCGACGCGTTGCATCGCGCGGTTCGTACATGTCGTCAGCCGAGCCGGCGCAAAGCGATGATGCGGCGCGGCATGCTCGGTGACTGGAGCTGGAACGTTCCCGCCGCCACCCACATTGCCCACTACGAAGACTTGCTGCGCTCGCGCTGACTCACCTGCCGGCCCGCGTTCTCCATCTCACGCGCAGGCCACGACCGTTTCGCCGAAGCGCATGATCGCGTCGCGTTTACGTGACAGCGCGGTCTTATTTTGCACCTCGGCCACGTTCTCGCTGAAACCGTCGTCCTGCATGTTCATCCAGGGCACGCACATGAGGCCGGTGACACCCTTGGCCTCCCACGTGCGGCACAGCTCGGGGGTCGGTGCGGCGTAGAGGGCGATGATGATCTCGAACGGGTCATTCTCGCGGCCCTCTTCCTTGAGCATCGTTTGCAACCGGCCGATGTAATGGTCGGCGTCCTCGTCGGAGTACGCGTTGCCGACCCAGCCATCGCACAATCGCGCGGCGCGGCGCAGCGCCGGATCGCTGTGGCCGCCGTTCCAAATCGGTATCTGCTTCGCGGGATGCGGTTCGATCATCAACGGATCGAAGTCGATGTACTTGCCGTGATATTCGACCCATCCCCCGGACCACAATACGCGCAACGCGGGGATCATCTCGTCGAGGATCTTGCCGCGCTTCGAGTAGTCGATGCTCTGAAGGTCGAACTCCTCCTTCATCCACCCGGCAGCAAGGCCGAGGTGCACACGATCGTTCGACAACACCGCAGCGGTACCGACCGCTTTGGCCACCGTCAGTGTGCTGCGCGCCGGTGCCACGTAGATGTTGGTGCCGAAGTGGATGCGCTCGGTGACCGCAGCCATTGCGCCAATGGTGACCCAGACATCGGGCCACGGTGTCTCGGCTTCCCAGATGGGACGGCCATCGGGATAGGGCGAATACGGGTATGGCTTTTGCAACACCTTCGGGAAGATCTGATGATCGGACATCAGCAAGCCATCGACACCCGCTTCGTCGCACCATTTCGCGAGCTGGGTGTACTGGTCGAGATCCGTGAACGCGGTCGATGCCCAGAACTTCATCGGCGAACCCCCCTGAGAGCCGCCCGCACGGTAGCGCAAGAGCGGCTGGCCCGGTTACCGAGCCCTCACGCGAGGCCGCCCGGCGACACCGTGGCGTACGATCCGCGCGATGACCGACGATTTCCGCTGGCTCGATGCGACTGCACAAGCCGATCTCGTTCGCGGCGGCGCTACCACACCGCGCGAGCTCGTAGATATGGCCATCACGCGCATCGAGCGCGACAACCCAGCCATCAACGCCGTGATCACGCCGCTGTTCGACAAGGCCCGTGGTGCGGCCGACACCACGACCGATCTCGACGCGCCGTTCGTGGGTGTGCCGTTCCTGTTGAAGGACGCCGTATGCCATTCGGCAGGCGATCCGTTTCATCTGGGCATGCGCGTGCTGAGGGACGCAGCCTATGTGGCACCGGACGACACGTGGCTGGCGGCGCGCTTTCGCACCGCGGGGCTGATCACGGTCGGCAAATCCAACAACCCTGAGTACGCCACGAGCGCGACAACCGAACCGCTCGCTTTCGGCGCCACCCACAACCCGTGGGACATCACGCGCTCGCCCGGCGGCTCCAGCGGTGGCTCGGCCGCGGCGGTCGCATCGGGCTTCGTACCAATCGCCCACGCGAACGACATGGGCGGTTCGATTCGCATTCCCGCGGCGTTCTGCGGGCTCGTCGGTCTCAAGCCGTCACGAGGGCGCACCACCCTCGGGCCCCATTGGGGCGAGTATTGGGCCACGCTCACGCACGAGCACGTGGTGTGTCGCTCGGTCCGTGACACCGCACGCATGCTCGATGCCGTGGCCGGCCCCGGCATCGGCGATCCGTATACGGCACCGCCACCATTGCGACCTTTTGCCGACGAGGTCGGCGCGGCAATCGCACCGCTGCGGATCGCGCTTCGGACGCACCGACCCGACACCGGCGTCGTTGCCCATGCCGATTGCATCGCCGCGGTCGAACGCACCGCTGCGCTGCTCACCGATCTCGGCCATCACGTCGACGTCGATCCGCTGCCTGAACTCGACGGACGCGAAGGGGGCTCCGGCCTCGGCACGATCATCGCCGCGTGGCTCGCGCACGAGATCGACCTGTGGTCGGCGCGCATCGGCCGCGAGATCAACCCCGAGGACCTCGAACCGATGAACGCGATGATGCTCGAACGCGGCCGCACGCTGGGCGCGCGTGACTACGTCGCCGCCTTGCACACGATGGAGTTGTACGGCCGCCGTGTCGCGCACTGGACAACGCGCTTCGACTTGTTGTTGCTGCCGACAACGCCGACGCCACCACCGCCGCTCGGCGTGAACAGCCCCATTCCCGACATCAACCACCCCGAATTCGATCCGGGCGGTCCGTCATCGTTCGCGTTGCCCTTCGACATCACGGGCGAGCCGGCCATCTCGTTGCCGATGCACTGGAACGCTCACGGGCTACCGATCGGCGTACAACTCGTCGCGCCATACGGTCGCGAAGACACGCTGTTACGAGTGGCCGCGGCACTCGAACAAGTCGCGCCGTGGTCGCATCGTCACCCGACAGTGTGACCTTTCGCGATCGCGACGATGCCAGCGGGTGACATGGTGAACCGCTCGGCGTCGGCTTGGGGATCGACGCCGATGACCTCGCCTCGTGGCACGACCACGTTCTTGTCGATGATGGCATTGCGGATCGTGGCGCCGGCTTCGACCACCACATCATCGAGCAGGATCGCACCTTCGATCACGGCACCCGCTTCGACGCGCACGCCGGGAGACAGCACCGAGCGACGTACGACTGCGCCGGACACGATCGAACCGGCACAGATCAACGAGTCGCTGATCTGACCCGCGCCAAGCTTGCCGTCGTACACGATCTTGGCCGGCGGCAGCGTGCGACTCAGTGTGTACACCGGCCACTTGTCGTTGTAGAGGTTGAACACCGGCAGCGGTGCGACGAGATCCATATGCGCCTCGTAGTACGAATCAATCGTGCCCACGTCGCGCCAGTAGTGACGATCGCGATCGGTCTCGCCGGGCACTTCGTTCGTGGTGAAGTCGTACACGTGCGCCTCGCCGGCGCTCACGAGCATCGGGATGAGGTTGCCGCCGATGTCGTGCGCCGATGTCTCGTCGAGCGCGTCTTCACTGACGATGTCGACCAGCGTCCGCGTATCGAACACGTAGTTGCCCATCGACGCGAGCACTTGGTCAGGCGCGTCGGCGAGCCCGGCCGGGTTCGATGGCTTCTCGAGGAACCGGGCGATCTTGCTGCCACCGTTGGTCTCGATGACACCAAACTGGGATGCCTGCTCGATGGGCACACGGATCGCCGCGACCGTGACACCGGCGCCGGACGCGATGTGATGATCGAGCATCTGACGCGGATCCATGCGATACACGTGATCCGAACCGAACACGAAGATGTAGCTCGGCTCCTCATCGTCGATGAGGTTCAAGTTCTGATAGATCGCATCTGCCGAGCCGAGGAACCAGCGACGACCGCGACGCATCTGCGCTGGCACCGACGTGACGTACTCGCCAAGGAACGTGGCCATACGCCACGTGCGCGAGATGTGTACGTCGAGGCTGTGGCTCTTGTACTGCGTCAGCACGACCATGCGCCGGTACCCACCGTTGGCGAGGTTCGAGAGCGCGAAGTCGATCAGCCGATAGTGCCCCCCAAAGGGCACCGCTGGCTTCGCCCGATCGAGCGTGAGGGGCGACAACCGCTTGCCTTCACCGCCAGCCAACACCATCGACAACACACGCGGTCGCTCGGCCCGAAATTCCACACCCCCATCCTGGCGTATTTCCGCCCGGCACGAGTGCGGTTGGCGCCGCGAACGTCAAAGATTGTGGGTGGGCCGACGCTCCATTGGTGCAAGAAACACGACACCGAGTGGTGGCAGCGACAACGAGACCGATTGATCGTGCCCATGCCACGGAACATCGTCGGCGATGACGCGGCCGAGGTTGCCGACATCGGTGCCGCCGTAGGTCGACGCGTCGCTGTTCAAGAGTTCCTCCCAGCCGCCGCGTTGTGGCACTCCCACGCGGTAGTCGAGGCGCGGCTGCGGCGTGAAGTTGCACACCACCACGACGGGACGAGCGTCCTCGGCGCGTCGCTGAAACGCCAGCACGCTGAAACGCGCGTCGTTGGGCTCGATCCATGCGAACCCGCGATGGTCGACATCACCTTCGTGGAGCGCTCGCTCGCCGCGATAGATGTCGTTCAGATTGCGCACGTAACGTCGTAAGCCGACGGCGTCGGGCCCATCGGCATCGTCCCACGGCAATTCCGCCTCGTGGTTCCACTCGGCATGCGCACCAATCTCGGCGCCCATGAACAACAACTTCTTGCCGGGAACCGCGAACTGGTAACCGTAGAGCAGCCGCAGCCCCGCGCGCTTTTGCCAATCGTCGCCCCATTGCTTCGCGTAGAGCGATCCTTTGCCGTGCACGACCTCGTCGTGGCTGAGCGGAAGGATGAAGTTCTCGCTGAACGCGTACACCGAACGAAACGAAAGCTCGCCCTGGTGGTGCGCGCGATAGATCGGATCACGTGCGAGGTAGTGCAGGGTGTCGTGCATCCATCCCATGTCCCACTTGAAACCGAAGCCAAGTCCACCAACATCGGTTGGTCGCGACACCATGGGCCACGACGTGGATTCCTCCGCGAACGTCTGCACGTCGGGGAAGTCCGCGTAGACGCCGCGGTTCAGTTCTTGCAACAGACTGATCGCGCCAAGGTTCTCTCGACCGCCGTGCTCGTTCGGGAGCCACTCCCCCTCCTTGCGCGAATAGTCGCGGTACAACATCGACGCGACGGCATCGACGCGGATGCCATCGGCGTGATAACGCTCGAGCCAGAAGTGCGCGCTCGACAGGAGGAAGCTGCGCACTTCGTGCCGGTCGTAGTTGAAGATCAGACTGTTCCAGTCAGGATGGAACCCGAGGCGCGGATCGGCGTGCTCGTACAAGTGAGTTCCGTCGAATTCGGCGAGCGCGAACGCATCATTCGGAAAGTGCGATGGCACCCAATCGACGATCACGCCGATGTCGCGTTGATGCAACAAGTCGACGAAGGCCATGAGCCCCTGCGGCGATCCATAGCGTGCCGTCGGCGCGAAGTAGCTGGTCGTCTGATAGCCCCACGATCCGTAGAAGGGGTGCTCCATGATGGGCATCAGCTCGACGTGGGTGAACCCGCACGCCTCGACGTGGTCGGCCAGCGCATGCGCGAGCGACACATAGTCGTGCGAGACCCGCCTCGACCACGAGCCGAGATGCACCTCATACACCGAAATCGGCGCGGTCGCAGCGTTGCGAGCGGCCCGCTTCTGCATCCACTCGGCGTCGCCCCACTGGTAACTCAGATCGCACACGACCGACGCCGTGCGCGGTGGTTGCTCACCCGCGAACGCGAACGGGTCGGCCTTGTGCAGCACCTTCCCCGCACGCGTCGTGATCGCGTACTTGTACACGTCTCCGGCGCGCGCGCCGCTCACGTTCGCCTGCCAGATTCCCGAGTCGTCGCCGAGCAGGTCGTGCGCGTCCGACTGCCATTGGTTGAAGTCGCCGAACACGGTCACCCGTGTCGCGTTTGGCGCCCACACACGAAAGGTGGTGCCGTCGTCGTCGACATGTGCGCCAAGCACTTCGTGCATACGGCGATGCGTGCCCTCGTTGAACGCCCATCGATCGAATGCGCTCAGGTCACGGGACATGCGGGCGCCAGGGTAACCCGACAACACCGTCAGTCGACGCGTACGTGCATGCCTCGTCGACGCAATTCGGCCAGGGCGTGATCACGGTGGTCCGCTCCGCGTGTCTCGACCGTGACGGCCAGCTCGACTTCGTCGACATCGAGCGACATCAGCCCCTCGCGATGATGCTCGACGTCGAGCACGTTGAGACCCAATTCGCCCAGGGCCACGGCGACCGCAGCGAGCGATCCCGGCCGATCCGCGACCTCGATCCGCATGCGAAGATAGCGACCCGATTTCGACAGGCCGTGCTCGATGAGCTTTGAGAGCAGCAGCGAGTCGACGTTGCCACCCGACAGCACTACGGCGATCGGTTCGTTGCTCATCACCGCGCCCGAAAGCACAGCGGCCAGACCCGCCGCTCCACTCGGCTCGACAACCGCTTTGGCGCGTTCGAGTAACACGACCAGCGCCTGGCCGACTGCATCGTCGTCGACAACGACGACGTCATCGACGAGCGCACGCACGTGTGCCAATGTCAACGCCGACGGCGACTTGACCGCGATGCCGTCGCAGATCGTGCCGATCGCGGCGAGCGCACGAGGCTCCTCGGCGCGAAGCGACGCCACCATCGATGCAGCGCCGACTGCTTCAACACCGATGATGCGCGTACCGGGCGACAACGCTCGATAGGCGACGGCGACGCCCGAAACGAGCCCGCCGCCGCCGATCGGAACCACCACCGTGCGTGCTTCGGGGGCCTGTTCGAACAACTCGATGCCAAGGGTTCCCTGACCCGCGATCACCAATGGGTCGTCGAACGGTGGCACGAACACTGCGCCGTGCTCGGCCGCCCATGCCTTCGCGGTAACCGCCGCATCGTCGAGCACGCCATCGACAAAGCGAACCTCCGCGCCGTAGTCGCGCGTCGCCTGCACCTTTGGCAGCGAAGCGTTGGCGGGCATGTACACCACCGCGGTGAGCCCGGCGAGGTTTGCCGCCAACGCGACGCCCTGCGCGTGGTTGCCCGCCGACGCCGCGACGACCATCGAACCGGCAGGTAGGCGCGAGATGTGGTTGTACGCGCCGCGGATCTTGAACGATCCGGTCCGCTGTCGTTGCTCTTCTTTCAGCAGCACCGTCGTGGCGCAGAGTCGATCGATCGACTCGATCGAGGTGACCGGCGTGCGCCGCACGACATCGGCGATTCGCGCACGCGCGTCCATTATCTGGTCGAATGTCACGAGCGGCAGAGCCATGGCGTGAGGCTACGTGGAAACCGAAACAGGCACGGCAGCTCCGTCCTCCAGGCGACGGAACAGCCCAGGGCGCACGACAGCGATAACGCCGAGGGCAATGAGCATCGCCACTGCAGCCCCGGCGGTGACCTTGCGTTGCCCCACGCTGTCGGCGAGGCGTCCCTGAATCAGCGAACCGATCGGGTACAACAATCCGAGTAGGACGTTCAACACGCTCATCACGCGGCCGCGAAGCGCCGCGGGGGCACGCAGCTGTGCGTTACTGGTGAAGCTGGACAGCGCGCCGATGTACAACGCTCCGACAACGAACAGGCATGCGGCTGAAACCCACAGGTTCGGCGCGACGGCATACGCCACGAGCGCAGGTGGCAGCAACCACAGCACACCGGCCATCACACGACGGCGCGAATAGCGACTTGTGAGGCTGCCCAGCGAAACGCCCATCACGACTGCGCCAAGGCCTTGCGCTGTAAGCAGCACCGACACACCTCGGTTGT
Source organism: Actinomycetota bacterium (assembly GCA_043738925.1). Classification (GTDB taxonomy): domain Bacteria; phylum Actinomycetota; class Acidimicrobiia; order Acidimicrobiales; family WLNW01; genus WLNW01. The sequence continues at coordinate 11,411 of JAYUFA010000509.1, read as the reverse complement.
GCGCGTGCAACACGTTGAGCGCCATCGGGGTAACAAGCGCGATGAACGGCGCTGCCAACAACGAGTTGATCGTCATGTAGATGATGATGGCGCGTATACCCGACTCATCGAAGGCGAAGCGGAACCCCTCGCGTATCGACGCGGCGATCGATGGAAACGGCCCTGGCCCCGGACCCGGCAGCGCGAGCGAACTCACCACGGCGATGACGGCAAGAAAGCTGACGGTGTTGATCGCAAACGCGAGGCTGTAGCCCCAACGCTCGCCACCGGCGGCGATGACCAGCGACGCCAACGCGGGACCGATGACGCGACCAAGGTTCCATTGGGCGGAACCGAGACCGATTGCGCCGACGAGATCCTCCGGTGGAACGAGGTCCGGCATCATCGATTGATACGAAGCAAAGCCGAGCGCATTGGCGCAGCCGGTGGCAAGAATCAACAACGCGACGACGGCCGGCCGCGGCGACCCTGCGAGTGCGACTGCACAAAGCGTGCCAGCGGTGACCGTCTGCGCCATCGTCGTCATGATGAGGACGCGCTTGCGTGCATAGCGATCGGCGAACGCGCCGCCGACCGGACCGAGCAACGCGCCCGGAACGAACGCGGCGGCTGCGATTGTTGCAGGCCAGATGGCGCTCTTCGTGAGCTTGGTCACGAGGATGGCGACCGCAACCGTCTCCATCCACGTACCGATGTTGCTCACGAACGCGCCGGACCACACCGCTGCAAATGGTCGGTGGCGCAACGGGCTGAGCGACTTCGGCAGCGGCATCGCACGTAGCTTGCCGCGACGGCGACGCGACCCGGCAGCTCAGTCGAGAAGGAACACGTGCAACGGCGTGGCGCCGCGCGCATGCAAGCGGGCCGCGCGCGCCCAGATCGCCAAGCTGACGTCCCAGCCATCGGGATCGCGCTCTGCGAACGTGTTCGAGTCGGTGAGCACGAGCACACGCGGGCCCGACGGAAGCCACGCGAGATCGAGCAGGCATTCCTCGAAGCTGTCCCAGTTGGGCCGCCAGTAGCCCGGAAACTCAAGGGTCCGCGAAACGCCTTCGAGCAGACCGCGCTTGTCGATGATGCCATCGAGCACGTCGACGCGACCAGGGAAGATGTCAGACACATCGCCGACGCCGACCTCAACCGGCAGCACGTACAACCCAGGTACCGCAGCCAGAGTCACGATGTCGCCTCGACGCGCACAAAGGTCGAGTAGTGGTCCGCTGTGTAGTACCGCTCACCGGCACTGCCGGTGATGACGCGACGCGCGCCACGGTCGGCTGAACCAGGTGTGATCACGGTGTACTCGTGGTAGTAGCCCGAAGCCCGCTTCGCCAAAACGCCCTCTCGATTCTGAAACACGATGCCGTCACGCTCGTAGGGAAACGGACCACCCTTGTCGATGAGCGCGACCGTGTGCTGCGCCTCGGGCGGCAGCTGCGTCACCTTGACGAGAGTCACGCCGTTCGCGTCTTTCGTCGCCGCGGCCTTCGCCGTGGCCTTCGCCGTGGTAGCGGTCGGCGCGTTCCGAATGGTCGACGACGTCACGTTCGCCTTCGTGCTCGACGTGTGCAGCCCGAGCGTGGTGCCGGAGCCCGCATCGCCTACACCGGTCGTGCCGCTCCCCGCTACCTGCACCTCGGTGGGAACCTCCGTTGCGTTGGCCGAACCCCGATGCGCGAGCAAGAAGATCGCTGCACCAAGCCCAACGATCATCAACAGCACGCCGAGCGCGATGTAGCGGGAGTAGTGCGGCTTCACGGCGCCGACCTTACAGCGTCGACCGCAAGCCGAGACCGGCCGCCGAGCACACGCACGCGTTACCGTCCGCTCATGAACAGCACGGCACGGGCGAGAAACATGATCGTCGTCGGCGGTGTGCCGGAGCATTTCAACTTGCCATGGAAGTTGGCGATCGAGCGGGGCGCGTTCGTCCGCGCCGGTCTGGATGTTCGTTGGGTCGACGAGCCAGCCGGCACCGGCGCTATCGCTGCCGCGTTGGCCGAAGGACGCTTCGATCTGGCGACCGTACTCACCGAAGGGCTGGTCGCAGCGCTCGACCGGGGTCTCGCCGCACACGTTGAACGGCTCTATGTGCGGTCACCGTTGTGGTGGGGCATTCATGTGCCACCCGGTTCGGTCAATGTCGCGCCCCTCGATGTCGCGCACAGCCATCTCGCGCCCGTCGATCTCGCGCACAGGCATCTCGCGCACCGGCGAATCGCGATTTCCCGCCTCGGCTCGGGATCGCACCTGATGGCATTCGTGCTCGCGGCGCGCGAAGGTTGGTCGATCGGCCCCGAGAACTTCGTCATCGTCGGCGGCCTGCAAGGCGGCGTCGATGCGCTCGCCGAGGATTGCGCCGACATCTTCCTTTGGGAGACCTTCATGACCAAACCGTCGGTTGACGAAGGTCGGATCGCTCGGGCGGGAGAAATCGCCGCACCGTGGCCCGCGTTCGTGGTGGCGCGGCGCAAGGGTTTCGGCGCGGCGCGTGCCAGAGCCGTTCTGCGCATCGTCGATGCAAGTGTCACGTCGTTCGTCAGCGACCCGGCGACGCCGGGCCTGATCGCTGCTCGACTCGGCATTGACGAATCAGACGCGATCGCCTGGCTCGCACGCACGCAGTTCGCGCACGGGCAACGTTTGGCAGCCGGAGCGATCCACGAGGTGCGCGAACAGCTTCACGCTGCTGGCGCCACGCTGTAGGTACTGACTTGCCGCGCCTTTCAGCGGTCGAGCGCTGGCGCGAGTACGGATGCGCGCCACGTTTGTCGGTGGGGTGGGCCGTCGTCCCAGATCGCGGCGTCGATGCGTTCGATGTCGAGCGCGAAGTACACCGCGTCGACGTGGATCTCGACCACGTTCAACTCTTGCTTGTCGCGCATCCATTCACTGCGCGTCAGATCGATGACTTCGTGTGCACGCCCACGCACCGCGAATTCGGTGTCGTTATCGCCGACCGTCGCGTGGAGCATGTAGCGCGGCGCGGACCGCAGATCGGCGACCTTCGGCGATGCCGCGACCACGCTGACGAACAGCTCACCGTCGGCCACGAAAGGCACGACGGGATGCACGCGAGGCGCGCCGTGCCGACTGACGGTGGCCAGGTAGGCGTAGCCCTGCTGTTCGCGTAACAACTCCCAGCCGTACGCCGCGAGCTCGGGCTCTGCTGTTGCGAACTGTGCCCACGTTGCCACGCGGTCACCCCCGTTTGATCGACCCACCGCACGTCTCGTTCCTGGCGTCACCGGTCTAGCATCCGCACACCCCGCTTGGGGAATGCCCTGCTGACCGTGGATGACAAACGTGACCGACGACGGGTGGATGGTCGAACAACACGGCCGCGTGCGCTGGCTTCTCCTCGACCGCGCGGCGCGCAAGAACGCCATGACATCGGCGATGGGGTCACGACTCGGTGAGCTGCTCGACGATGCGCAACATGATGACGAAGTACGAGTGTTGGTGATCACCGGCGAGGGTGATGCGTTCAGTGCAGGCCTCGATCGCGACGAGTTGACCGCCGGCCTCGCAGACAAGAGCGCGTTCCCCGTCGAGGCGTTCTACGCCTTCACGAAGCCCACTATTGCTTGCGTGAACGGTCTCGCATACGGCGGCGGTGCCACGCTCGCGGTGGCGTGCGACTTGCGTGTTGCGGCAGAGTCGGCCACCTTCACGTTTGGCTTGGCCAAGGTGGGCCTGACGCCCGAGTGGGGATCGTCGTACTTCTTGTGGCGCCAAATCGGGTGGGGTCGCGCACTCGACCTGTTCCTCACCAGTCGCACGGTCGACGCAGAGGAGGCGCTACGGCTCGGTCTCGTCGAGCGCGTCGTGGCCGACGCCGAAGCACGCACCGCGACGCAAGCACTCGCCGAACAGATCGCGTCATTGCCCAGCGGCACCGCTGAGGGCACCAAGGCGGTACTCCGTCGCGGACTCGACCTCGGATTCTCCCAGGCGCGCGAGAGCGAGCGGGCCGGTCTTGCCGACCGTGTCCGCTCGATGCGTGCACGCGCCAAGGCGAGGGCCGCCGAGGCTTCACCTATCCGCGCGAGTCCTCAGGGCCAGTAGTCGATCGATGCTCGCGCTGCGAGTAACACGAACGCGCTCGAATCGTCGGCAGTCACGCGGTCGCGAAAGAACAGACCGACGCCGACGCGCACGATCAGATAGGCGCCATCGATCTCAAACGGTTGGGCAAGCGCCTCAACAATGCGACGTGCAACGGCGCGCCCCTCTGCCTCGGTCGCGCCGGGGCAAAACACGGCAAGCTCACCGGCACCGTTGCGTGCCACGTGATCGCATGACCGAGTCACGTCGCGCAACCGGCGAGCGGCGTCGATGAGCACACCGTCATCTGCCGGCGGCGGCAATTCGACCACGACCACGACGAGCGATTCGTCGGTACCCTGCGCACGTCGCAGCTGCGCGTCGATCCGGCGCGCGAACGCCGACGAGTGAAGAAGGCCGGTCAGCAGATCTTGCTCGGTCAAATCGACCATAGGAGAGAACGCCACGACTCCCCTATCGGCGCGCGATTCCAAACGCTTGAGCGCGCCTTGCCCGCGCTTCTTTGAAGCGATGTTTCAGGACTCGCGCTGATAGGTGAAGCGTCGCGGGCGCGCCCTCGACATCTCGCCTGTTCCAGGCGAGATCAACGACGGTGTTACTGGGTCGGATGCGCCTATCGGCGCATCCGTTTAGCCAGCTGTGACGACGACGCGCTCGATCACCTGCACATCGAACCAGATGGGCAACAGGTACTTCACATAGAACGCCCGGACAACGACTGTTCCCGTGTGGAGGTCGTTGTAGTTCTTGATGCGCATGCGGTCGTCGCGTGCCATGAATGCTTCGCACTGTGCCAAAACCGCGTCGACCTCGGCCCGTGAATCACACAGCAGACCGAGGTGGTCATAGCCGGGCGAGCTCATGGGTCTGCTCGACTCGGCAACGAGAATGAATTGAGTCTCGTCGGGGCGTAACAAGAGTTGGAGACCGCCGACGATCTCGACGTCCATGATCTCCCAACCGAGCACATCGCCGTAGAAAGACCGCACATCGGCGCGGAACTCGTCAGTCATCACGCCTTGAGCGACGGTGAGCTCCATGTGGTTGAAGCGAACGTTCGGCACGGCATCTCCTCGATCGGTGGAGACCAGTCTGCCATCAGCCGGACGCGGGCCCGTTGTCAGCGTGTGGCGATGACGCGTTCGCCGAACTCGGCAATCGTGCGCTCGGGGTCACGCGCGAAACGGAACGCCGGCACGATCACTCTGCGCACGCCGATCGCAGCGAGCTCGTCGACGCCGGCGTGTATTGCTCCGTAGTCGTCGCCGACGAACGCCGGGTGGCTCGCCGTGAGCTCGATCGCGTCGGGATCACGCCCCGCCTCGATCGCCGTCGACCGCACGATGTCGAAGAGGTCGGCCAACTTCGCCAACGAACCTTTCGCCGGGAAAAACCCGTCGCCGAGGCGACCAGCCCGTGCCGCCGCAGCGGCTGTGTGTCCGCCGATCGTGATCGGTACTGCGCCTCGCGTCGGCTTCGGGTTGCAGCTGATGTCACCAAACGAGGCGTACTCGCCGGCGAACGTCACGTGATCAGCGGCCCACAATGCCCGCATCACAGCGACGTACTCATCGCTGCGCTCGCCTCGCTGCTCCCATGCCACGTTGAGCGCAGCGAACTCCTCGCGCAGCCACCCAATGCCAACGCCAAGTTCGACTCGCCCATCGCACATTGCGTCGAGCGTCGCTACTTCCTTCGCAAGAATGACCGGGTTCCGCTGCGGCAGAATCACGATGCCGGTGCCAAGACGCAGATGTGTGGTCTTCGCCGCGACCCACGTGAGCCACACGAGCGGATCCGGCATGGGTGTCGATGCACGGGCCGGCATCTTGCCCCCGGGCCCATAGGGATAACGCGACGTGTACTCGTCGGGGAACACGACATGTTCGACGGTCCAGACCGACTCGAAACCTGCTTGCTCCGCGCTCACGCCGAGGCGAGCCGCGCCCGCCCCGTCGGCAAACGGACCCGTGTTGGCGAACCCCACCCCGAAACGCACGCCCAAATCGTACTCGCCGTCAACACAGCCTCGGCTCCGTTGCCGCGGTCAGTCGTCATCGTCGTGGCCCTTGTGGTGCGCACCGTCGTCGGGCGCGCCAGGATGACCCACGGTTTGCGGTGGCTTAACCGCGCCGCTGTCGTGACCGGCGCGGTCGAACGGCCTTTCGGTGGTCGTCGAAGCCGTGGGCGCAACCGGCGAGTCGGCCACCTCGGTGGGCTTGGGGGCTTCGAGGTGTGGTGCAATCTTCGGCTTCGACGTCGTCGACGCCGCGGGTAGCGATGCCTTTGCCACGGTGGTGCTCACCTCATGACCGTCGGGCGACGTCTTGGGTGTACTGCGGTCATGCGAAGCGACCGTGTCGGTCACGGGGTCGATTCCGGTGGCGTTGGTGGTCGTTTGCGCGTCGGCACTGGGTGTGGTGTGCAACTCGCCGACCTTGTCGGCCGCGGGGGCGTCGAGGATGCCGAGATTGAGCGCGACAGCACTTGTAGCAGTGGCAATCGTCAACACGATCGCACCGCCAACAGTGAGTAGTGCCTTGCGATCCATGCCAGCTCCCCTGCGTCGCCCGACAAACCCGGACGTCAACCACACAATCGTCTTGTCCTGGGCCACCGTAAGGAGTGCGTGGCCAGGAGCGTCCTCACGGAGCGTTAGCATTCAGTAAAGATGCACGCCAACGCTCCCGCGGCGTGCGACGGTGAACTCATGCACGTGCTCGTCGTCGAGGACGACCCCTCCATCGCCGACCCGCTGCTGGCCGGGCTTACCCGCGCCGGGTTCAGCGTCGAGCACGCCGCCACCGGCCATGCAGCACTGGTGCCCACCGAGGCCGACTGTGTCCTGCTCGATCTCGGCCTGCCCGACCTGGACGGCATCGAAGTCTGTCGCCGCATTCGAGCACGAAGTTTTGTCCCGATCATCGTGGTGAGCGCACGTTCGGACGAACTCGACCGCGTCATGCTGCTCGAACTCGGCGCCGACGACTACCTGGTCAAGCCCTTCGGTATGCGTGAGCTCGTCGCCCGGATTCGTGCCGTCACGCGTCGTGCCACCCTGGCACGCGAGGAGCCGGCAGAAGTCATCGACGCGGGCCCGCTGCAAATCGACCTGCGCACCCGTCGGGTCACCGTCAACGACGTCGAGACCGAGTTGACGCCCAAGGAGTTCGACGTGCTGGCATTGATCGCGTCGGAGCCTGGCACCGTGTTCACGCGCCAGCGCATTCTCGAGACGGTGTGGGACGCGCATTGGTACGGTCCGACGAAGACGCTCGATGTCCACATCGCGTCGGTGCGACGCAAGATCGGTCACGCCGAATGGATTGAGACGGTGCGGGGCGTGGGCTTTCGCTTCGAGCCCCCGGTCGGATGACTCGCCGGCTCCTTCTTTCCTACCTCACGATCACCTTGTTGGTGCTCGCCGTGCTCGAGATACCCCTCGGTGTTTCGTTCTCGCGTCGCGAAAACGATCGGTTGCTGGCCGACATCGAGCGCGATGCGAGTGTTCTCGCGACGGTGTACGAAGACGAGCTGCAACAAGGCATCACGACACTGTCGGCCGACGAAGCAACGGCGTATGCGGTTCGCACCGGGGGGCGCGTCGTCGTCGTCGATACGAGGGGCTACAGCCTTGTCGATACGGCGCCGACCATCGATAGCGGCCGCGACTTCTCGACGCGACCCGAGATCATCATTGCGTTGGCGGGCGGGTTTGCGAGCGGCACACGAAAGTCCGACACACTCGGGCAATCGCTCACCTATGTGGCAGTGCCGGTCGGGTCGGGCGGATCGATATACGGCGCCGTTCGCGTCAGCTATCCCCGGTCCACACTCGACCGACGCGTGCGCAACAACTGGTTGCGGCTCGCACTGCTATCGGTGGTCGTCACGGCCGCGGTGCTCGCCGTGGGCTGGTTCCTCGCGCGCAGCTTCACGCGACCGGTACGCGCGCTGCAGAACGCCTCGACGCGCGTCGCCAACGGCGATCTGGCCGCCCGCGTTGAACCCGGCGGCCCATCCGAGCTGCGCAGCCTTGCCGAGTCGTTCAACGAGATGACCGAACGAATCGAACGCACCGTGCAACGCGAGAAGTCGTTTTCAGCCGACGCGAGTCATCAACTCCGCACGCCGTTGACCGCGCTGCGGCTTCGCCTCGAAGCCCTCGAGTACGCCATTGAACCAGCGGGGCGCACCGACCTCGACGCAGCGCTGCGCGAGACCGAACGATTGAGTCACATCGTCGACGCGTTGCTGGCGTTGGCGCGCTCTGCGGAAGGCGTCGCGCCATTGGTCGACATCGACCTCGGCGCGATTGCACGTGAGCGAGTCGATAGCTGGGTGCCCCTCGCCGACGAGCGGTCAGTCGCGTTGGTCTATGAGGGTCCCGCGACTGCTTCCGCCGTAGCCATGCGTGGTGCGGCCGATCAGATCCTCGACAACCTGCTCTCGAACGCGTTGGAAGTGGCACCTGACGGCTCGCACATACGCGTCGTCGTGTCGGTCACTCCGAATACCGCGTCGGTGTCGATCATCGATGAAGGTCCCGGCATGACCGACGCCGAATTGGAGCACGCGTTCGATCGCTTTTGGACCACCGGTGGAACCGGCCTCGGGCTCGCGATCGTGCGACAACTCGCAGAAGCCAGCCGTGGCTCAGCGCGCGCACAGCGCGGTCCACGGGGCGGGCTCGACGCCGGGGTCACACTGCGTCGCACGCGCTAGGAAAGGGCTCCGTTGGGCGAGAACACCGGTGGCGAAAATCCGCGCGTCGAAGGCTGACGAATGAGCGACATGAAGTTCGACATCGATACTTACAAGCGCCGCACTGCTCGCCTCGATGATCACGACATCGACTTCGATGCCTTCCGGCGTGACCCACTCGACGAGACAACGCTGCGCTGTCTGCGCTACATGCACGACGTCGAACTCCACACCGTGTGCTATCTGCGCGACCTGCTCGTCACTCGCGCGCATCAGGATCCGGAAATCACCACGTTCCTCACCTTCTGGGCCTACGAGGAGTACTGGCACGGTGAAGCGATCGGCAAGGTGCTGAGCGCCCACGGCGAGATCGCCGGCCGCACACGTGTCGCGGCGACACGTGCTCGGCACCGCGTGAGCGCGGCGTTGAGCCCCCACGTCTCGGCATTGGCTTCGGCGGTGACCAAACACTTCACCGCGGTCCACATGACGTGGGGCGCTGTCAACGAGTGGACGACCCAGGCGGGCTACACGCGCCTCGCACAACGCGCCCAACACCCCACGCTCACCGGGCTCCTCGAACGCATCATGCGCCAAGAGGGTCGCCACATCGACTTCTACGCCTCGCAGGCCACCGAGCGTCTCGAGGCAAGCGTCGCCGCGCAACGCCTCACTCGATTCGCGCTGACCCACCTGTGGGCGCCGGTCGGTTCAGGCGTGATGCCCCCGAGCGAGGTTGGCCACCTCGTGCGCAGCTTGTTCGACGACGAATCGGGGCGCCGCATCGCGACACGCATCGATCAACGCATCGATCGTCTGCCGGGCCTCAATGGACTCAACCTCATCACGGGCAACATCGACCGCTATGCAACCGCGGCGTAGCGACACACCACACGTGCAGCTATCCGTGGGCCCGCATGGGGTTGGTGTGCTCGACCTGGTTCGGATCCTGACGGACAAGCCGTGAGGCGAGCTGGCGTGAGATTCCCCAGAGACGGCCGATCTCGCCAATGCTCACGCCGTCGGCCAGCGAGCGCCGAAAACACGTGACGCGCATCCGATGACGAGCGCTCTCGAAGTGGGTGAGTCGCTCCATCAGATCGAACCGTCGGTCGGGTATGTCGAAGTGGCGCAGCACGTTGTGGATGGCCACGCCGCGTGCCACCTCTTCGCACAGGTGCTCCATGTTGCGCTCGGAGACGCTCAACGCATCACGTAGCAGCTGGATCTCTCGCTGAAAGCAGCGCAGCTCGGCCAGTGTTTCGGCCTCCACCTCAGGCACATGCTCATCCGTCGTCGTGTGCGCCGCGTATTTCAATGTCGATGTTGGCATCCGTGCCCCTTGTCCCGCCCGCCGACTCGCGCCGATCGGGTTCCGCCTGACAGGTCCGGGCACCTCGAGCGCCCTACAAGGAGTATCGGCCCGGGTGTGAAAAAGGTGAGGCCGCCGCAGCCATTGGCTACAGCGTTTCGCCACCTGAGCGCCCCATGGGGCGCCACAGGTGTTGCGCAACATCAATTGCGCAACAGGTGTTCAGTCGCACGAAAAGCGTACCGATACATCTCGTGGCGGGTTCGCCAACTACGGAGGTCGCAATGAGAAACGAATGCGGGACAACGTTGTCCCAGGGAATCGATACGGGCGAGCAGGCCCTCGGCCTGCCACAACGGCGTTCGCGGAACCGCGTGTCGGGTCGGGCCTTGATCGCGGCAGTCGCAGCTTTCGCAGCGATGGCCGCTTCACTGGTGATCGGCGTGTCGCCGGCCAGTGCCGCGGCTCTCACGAACGTCACCTGGTCGGTCTCGAACAACCAGGTCTCGGCAACGAGCGTCAGCTACAGCTACTCATTCAAAACCGCCACGACCGGCTCGATCAAAACGATCACCTTCGCCGTCTCCGGCGCCGGCCTGGCCGGCACCCCGCTGATCGTCAAGAACTTCGGCGTCCCGGCAGGAAACGTGGCCCGCGTCGGCCAGACGATCACCTACACCGTCACCACACCGGTCTCGGTGGCCGCCGGTCTGCCCATCTACCTGGAATTCTCGGGGTTGACGAACAGCTCCACGCTGGGCGCCTATACGACGAATATCACGACGGCGAACGTAACTCCGGCCACGATCGACGGTCCGACCACATCGAGCACCGTCACGCTCGCGGCAACCAGCACAGCCGTCAACGTGGCCGTCGACAAGAGCTTGACGTTCACGCTTGACACGACATCGTTCCAGCTGGCGATGGATCCGAGTCTTGCGGCGCTCGCCGACCAGACCCAGGTCATCGGTCTTACGGTGCTCACCAACGCCAACTCGGGCTACACACTCACAGTCAACGACAACGCCACCGGGTTACAGAGCAGCGGCACCGGCAACCCCACCATTGCCCGGGCATCGGTGGGCAAGGCCAACTCGTTGGCCTGGCCGGGCGCGACCCGATTCGGCTACACGGTGACGGCGACGGGCGCGACCGCCGACGCAGCGTTCGCGAGCACAAAGTATGCCGGTTACACCTCAGCCGGTGAGCAGATCGCCACCCACGCCGGCCCGACCGGCGGCACCGCGGACACGATCACCATCACGAACCGGGTGGCCATCGACTACAGCACCGCGACGGGCGACTACACCGACACCGTCACCTACAC
>JAYUFA010000508.1:0-3480 GCA_043738925.1 Actinomycetota bacterium | reverse complement strand
CGATGTGCGGGCACGTTGGTAATGTCCTCACCGTCGAACATGATGCGGCCCTCGGCCACAGGTCGAACACCCGACACGGTCTTGAGTGTGGTGGTCTTTCCCGCGCCGTTCGCGCCGATGAGCGTGACGATCTCGCCCTCATCGACATGGAAGGTGATGCCCTTGATGGCCTCGATGCGGCCGTAGAACACGTGCAGGTCGGTGACGGACAGCAGCATTGTCAGCTCCCCGTTTCCGCGGCTGGCACACCGAGATATGCCTCGATCACCTTGGGGTCGGAGCGGATTTCCTCCGGCAGGCCTTCAGCGATGCGCTTGCCGAAGTCGAGCACGTTGATGTTCTCGCAAACGCTCATCACCAGGCTCATGTCGTGCTCGATGAGCAAGATGGTGAGCCCCCGGTCGCGTATGGCACGGATCAAACCGGCGAGCGCTCGCTTCTCGGCCGGGTTGAAGCCCGCCGCGGGTTCGTCGAGCAACAACAGCTTTGGCGTTGTGGCCATCGCTCTTGCGATTTCGAGTCGTCGCTGATCACCGTAGGGAAGGTTGCGCGCGGCCTGATTGGCGCGGCCCGCGATGCCCATGAAGTTGAGCAACTCCATCGCGCGGTCGTAGCCGTCGCGTTCCTCGCGTCGGGCGCGAGGAAGGCGCAGCAACGCCTCGGGCAACGTGGTGCGATGGTGCGCGCTCGCGGCGACCATCACATTCTCGAGTGCCGTCATCTCGGAGAACAAGCGGATGTTCTGAAAGGTGCGCGCAATGCCGAGGCGCGTGATCTCGAACTTCTTGCGACCGGCGAGCGATACACCGTTGAACATGACGGCGCCCAGTGTGGGTTTGTAGACGCCGGTGATCACGTTGAACACGGTGGTCTTGCCGGCACCGTTCGGGCCGATGAGTCCGGCGATTTCGCCTTCGCGCACGACGAATGACACGTCGTCGAGTGCAGTGACGCCGCCGAACTGCATCGTGAGGTTTTCGAGGCGTAGCAAGTCGCTCATGTGGGCGCCCCGGGCGGAGACAACGAACCGGCGGTGCCGTCGCCAGCGTAAGTGCGGCTACCGCGTACTTTGCGTGGCAAGAGCCCTTGGGGGCGGAAGATCATCATCAACACGAGCGCGATCCCGAAGAACATCACCCGTCGTTCTTGCAGGAAGCGGAACCGTTCGGGCACGTAGCCCACGACGACGGCGCCGAGAATGACACCCGGCAGGTTGCCGGCACCACCAAGCACGACCGCGGCGAGGAACAAGATCGACAGCTCGAGCGGGAACGAGTCAGGGCTGATGAAGTTCACGCGGCCCGCGTACAAGACGCCGGACAGACCGCCGAGCGCGGCGCCGGTGGCGAATGCCCACAGCTTGTATTGGAACGTCGGCACACCCATGAGTTCGGCCGCGTCTTCGTCCTCGCGGATGGCGGTCCAGTAACGGCCGATGCGGCTGCGTTCAAGCGTGCGCGACGCGATCACGACGATGATGATGAGCGTGAGCGCGAGCCGATAGTCCGCAGTGGCATCAAGGCGTTTGAACTGCAAGAAGGTGTGGCCGAACAACCGAATGTTCGGTGGCTTCGGGATACTGGAGATGCCGCGCGCGTCGCCCAGCCAGTGCACGTTGTTGGCGGTGATGCGGATCATCTCGCCGAAACCAAGCGTGACGATGGCTAAGTAGTCGCCCCGCAGTCGCAGCGTGGGTGTGCCGAGCAACACGCCTGCGATCAGCGCAACGATCAATCCGATGGGGAGCAACAGAATCCATGGAACGCTGGCGTGTAGCGAGGTGAGGATGCCCGTGGTGTATGCGCCGACTGCGAAGAACGCGACGTAGCCGAGATCGAGCAGGCCTGTTTCGCCAACGACGATGTTGAGCCCAACTGCCACCAGCACGTAGATGGCGATGGGGTAGAAGAGCACACCGACGAAGTCGGAGTTCTTCGGACGCAGGAAGCCGAAGAAGCTGTAGTCGGCGGTATAGGGCAACAGGTACAGGAGAACGATGCCGATCAGCCCTATGCCGATGCGGGCCTGCGAGGGAAGCGAGCGGAACTTGTCGCCAAGTCCGCCCGTGCGTGAGCGCACCTGACGGGTGAGGCCGCCGGCACGTTCAGCGAGGCGATCCTCCCAGGCGCTCATGCGCGGGCCCTCGCGAGCTTCTCGCCGAGGAGACCTGTGGGCCGCACCATAAGCACGACCAGCAGGACTCCGAAAGCGATGGGATCTTTCCATTTGGTTTGGGTGAGTGCAGACCCGTAGTTCTCGATGAGCCCGAGTGACAATCCTCCGAGCAGGGCACCGCGGAGATTGCCGATGCCGCCGAGGACCGCAGACGTGAACGCTTTCACGCCGAGGATAAAGCCGATGTTGTACTTGGTGTTCTCGTAGAACAACACGAAGAGGAATCCTGCGCCGCCAGCCATCATGCCGCCGAGCAGGAACGTAATCATGATCACGTTGTCGACGTTCACACCCATGAGCCGGGCCGTCTCCTGATCCTGCGCGACGGCTCGGATACCGCGACCGAGGCGCGTGCGGTTCACGAAGATCTCGAGAGCGATCATCATGACGATGGCGCCGACGATGACGATGATCTGAGCGGCGTCGATCTTGGCATCAAAGATGTGAAACAGGCCCTGCTTGCGCTCGAACGTGCGCGGGTACTGTTCGAAGTTGCGGCCGCGCCACCATGCGAATCCTTCGCTTATGGCGAGCGACGCGCCAATCGCGGAGATGAGGAACGCAAGTCGTGTGGCTTGCCTTCCTCTCGCCAGCAAGCGGCGATACCACAAGGTGATCGGTGCGGCGAGCACGATGGCGACGATGAGGTCGGGCAGTGGCCGCTGCGGCAGCACGATGTACGCAATGACCCATGCGGTGATGAATGCGAGCGCGATAGCGCCGAAGATGTCGCCGGTGCCGCGCAACGGCCGGTACGCGATGCGCTCGAGCGCAACTGCTGCGGCGCCTGAACAAAGCATCGCAATGAGCGCGGAGAACAGAAGAATGCCGACGAGGGCGAGGCCGTGCCTCGGGTCGGTCGGCGGATGCAGACCCAACCAGCGCGTGGCGAAGGTGGCGCCGAACGTGCCGATCATGAAGATCTCGGAGTGCGCGAAGTTGATCAGCCGCAGCACGCCGTACACGAGGGTGTAGCCGAGTGCGACGAGTGCGTAGATCGCGCCCGCGGTGAGTCCGGTGACCGTGTAGGTCCAGAACTGGTCGTAAAGAGTATGGAAGTGCATGAGTCAGATGTGGCCGGACCAGAGCAAGCCCGGGCCCGGCCACATGTGCGCTACGTCGTCGTGGACCTATTCGTTACTTGATCGCGCCGCCGGCGACGATCTTGCCGCCCTTGACGGTCGAGGAGTAGATGGTCACACCGGACACCTCGCCGGTGGCGTCGAACTTGAGGGTCTTGGTCAGACCGTCCCATGACTGCGTCGAGACATAGGTGTTGATGTCGGCCCGCGTGACCTTGCCCGC
>JAYUFA010000507.1:0-3487 GCA_043738925.1 Actinomycetota bacterium | reverse complement strand
GCGGCCCGGTTGGCCGTCTTGCGCGGGGATCGCCACCGGTTCGCTCGTGGTCTTCAAGCTGCGTCGCAAGAACAGCAACACGAGGATGAGCACCACGGCGCCGACGCCCATGCGGACGTAGTTGAGCAACGGCGATGGCGCGGCCGGGCCTGTCGCTGTTGCGGCCTTTTCGAGGTCAGCCTTGACCTTGTCGTCGAACTTGACCTTCTCGACGTCGATGTTGTCGCGGTCGTCCTTCGCGCCGATCGCCGCGCTGATCAGCGTTTTGATCTGCGCGACGTCTGGCGCGGGGTCGAGGCTGTCGTCAACGATTGCCGCAGCCGACAGGCTCTTGACGCTGCCAGGTGCGGTTGTCGTGTGCTGAACCGTCGAGCCGACCACGTTCTCTTCCGACTTATCGGTCTTGCCGTAGCTGTTGTTGTCGGTACTGCTGCTCCCCGTCGAGCCTTCGACACCCGCGGTGCCGTTCGGCGGCGCTCCGGCGCCGGAGAATGTTTCGGTCGTCTCCGACTTTCGTACGGGCGTTGTCGAATCGGGCTGATAGGTGGTGGTATCGGTGGACTTCGTGTCGAAGTCGAGATTGGCGGTGACGCGCACCGTGATGCGGCCGGCGCCGTACACCTGAGCCAGCATCGACTCGGCTTTCGACGCAAGAGCGAGCTCGTAGTTTGCGGTCTGATCGGTGTGGGTGTCGCTCCCACCGGAGTTCACGGTGCCACTCGCGAGGACGCGGCCGCGGGTGTCGGTCAGCGTGACGTTCTGGGAGTCCAACCCGGGAACAGCGGCCGATACCAGCTCGACGATCGAGGAGACGGTTGATGCGCTCAGCGACGCACCGCTGCCGACGAGCACGGAAGCGTGCACTTGTTGCTGATCTTTCGTGAACAAGCGATCAGTCGGGATCGCGAGTTGTACGGTGGCCGACGAAACACCGTCGAACTTCAGGATTGCTCGCGTGAGTTCACCTTGGAGTGCACGTTGGTAGTCGACTCGCTGTTGAAACTCCGATGTCGTGAAGCCCTGCTTGTCGAACAGTTCGAGGCCGGCCACCGTTGCCGAACCTGACACCGACGAGACGCCGACCTTCGCCTTCGACAGGTCGCCTTCCTTCACCATGACGGTGTTGCCGTCGTTGGTGAGCTTGTAGGCAACACCGTCCTTGCTGAGCTGATCGGTGATGGTCTTTGTCTCGCTCGCCGTTTGTCCCGACGACAGCACGCGGTAGGTCGGCTGGGATACCCAACCGTAAAACCAAACGATCGACACGAGCGCGATCACCGACAGCGCGCCGATCATGGCGAGCTGCGCGTTGGTGACCGACGAGCGGATGTCTTGCAGACGTGCGCGGAGCGCATTGACATCCATCAGACCTGCATCCTCATGATTTCTTGGTAGGCCTCAACGGCGCGGTCGCGAATAGCGACGGTCATCTGGACGGCGAGTTCGGCTTTGGTTGCGGCGGCCATGTAGGTGTGCACGTCGGTGAGTTGGCCACTGGCCAACTGACCGGCGAGCTTGTCGGCGTTGTCCAGCGACGCCTGCACGTTCTCGAGTCCGTTGACGAAGTTGTTCGACGAGGCAGACGATGTGCTGGCTTTGTCGATCGTCGTCGGCATCGAGACCGGACGTGCCGCACTGACGGCGGGAACAATCATCAGCGCTTCCCGATCTGCAGTGCGGAGCGATACGTGTCGGTGGCGATCTCCACCATGCGCAAGTTGGCCTGATACGAGCGATTCGCGATGATCATGTTCGTCATTTCGACCGACAGATCGACGTTGGCGTTTTGCACGTTGCCGTTCTCGTCGGCCAGCGGGTGTGTGGGGTCGTAGACGATGTTTGCGTCGCCCGGACGATCCTTGATGGCCTCGACGCGTGCGCCGCCTGCTTCGCCTTCGCCGCGTTGGATCGCCGACACGATGACCATGCGAGCACGGAAGGGCTGGTCCTTCGTCGAGCGCACGGTGTTGATGTTCGACACGTTGTCGGAGATCGCGTCGAGCCAGACGCGGGATACGGTCAGGCCGCTCGTGGCGGCGTCGAGGGCACCGAACATGGCCATGATCAGCGACCCATCGCGGAGCGGAGGGTACTGAACTTCATGCTGAGCGCTTCGGCGAGCGCGTCGTAGTGCAGGCTCGACTTGCGCAGGATCATCGTCTCGTCTTCGAGCGCCACGTCGTTGCCGTTGATGTTCTGCGGAGTGTTGGCGGCGTGTGTGGTCGCGTGGGGCGCCGTCGAGCCGTTGCTGTCCATCGCAGCGGCGAGGCTTGATTCGAAATCGAGGCGACTCGAACGAAAGCCGGGTGTGTTGATGTTCGCGATGTTGTTCGAGGCGACTCGCTGGCGTTCGGACTCGGCGCCGAGCGCCCACTCGATCGTGCTCATCGTCGTATCACCGACCCGCATGATGTGCTCCCGCTGATGTGTCCGGCCGAAGCCGGAAAGGACCGATGCGACGAAAAAGCAAAAACGGAGGAAGAAGGTCATGTTGACCCTCGTTCCTCCGTGAACCAGGCGGCTTCCGTTGCCGCATTCCATCGGGCCATCCGGCCTAGAGGTGAGCGCTCCCGCCGACGTTGATGATTCGTTGGGTCACGCCAGCCCATGTGGTGCGATTGTCACCCGAGCGGTGTGCTCGATCGGAGCTCGAAAAACACTTCAGGCCGTCCCGGCGAAACCGGGACGGCCTGAGCGTGTCTATGGGAGATGGGGGAGTGTCAGTGAAAGATCAGCCTGCTGCGGCCACCGTGAACGTGCCACTGCTGTGCGACTTGGTGGAGTCGGACAAGCTGGTCACCTTCAGGGTGTACGTGTGGCCGGAGCCCGTGAGTACCGTGGTCGGGATGGCCCAAGCGAACGAGCCGGTGCCGAGGTGGGCGGTCGCCGTCTTGGCTACCGAACCACCCTTCGCTGCGAGGGTGGTGCCCTCGAAGAGCTCGATCTTCACGTCATCCGTCGCCTCGTTGGCCAGGGTCCAACCAATGGCCACGGTGGTGCCGGCCCTAGGGCTGGTTGGGGCCGTGACCGTGGCAACCGCCGAGCTGGCGATGGCGAACGTATCGCTCACGACCGGCGTGGCACTGATATCGGCTGCCGTTGCACGCACTACGTAATCGCCCGGGGCGATCTTGACGCTAGGCGTGTAGTGCACGGTGCTGCCGCCGTCAGTGGTGGCAACTCCGGCGCTGATCGCCACGACGACCTTGGCCTTCGGATCGGCCTTGTCGGCAGCCTTGATCAAGTCGAGCTTGACCGTAGCCGTCGAGTGCGAACCGAGCGTCCAGCTGATGTCGTTCGACGTGCCGTTGATCATGGTCACCTTGCTGCTACCCGTGCCGTGGGGGGCCGTGACGGCGAGCGTCGGGTCGATGATCTCGATGGCTTTGTCTGCCTTCAGCGTCGTCATGTCGAGCGACACGACCTGGATCTTGTAGTTGGTGCCGGCGGTGATGCCCTTGGCCGGGATCAACACCGATGCCTTGCC
>JAYUFA010000506.1:0-3487 GCA_043738925.1 Actinomycetota bacterium | reverse complement strand
TTTCCGTGAGCCACTCGCTATTTTCTGCCGCGCGATGCACAACGCGGGCTTGTCGAAGTTCGGCTGGGTGTCAACGTACGAGTACACCGTGTCCTTGTTGGTGAACCGGTTGCGCGTGCAGGATCTTCTCCGTTGCCACCCGGAGATCCACGACACCGCCATCGACCGACCGTTGATCATCTGCGGCCAACCCCGCACCGGCACCACACACCTTCACAACCTCATCTCCGCCGACGCGCGCTGGCGGTCACTCCCCTATTGGGAATCGGTCGAGCCGGTGCTGTCGAGTGCTGAGGCCGCAGCGGTCGCTGCGGACGAGCCAGACCCGCGGCCCGCGCGAGCCGAAGGATCGCTCGCGCTGCTTAACACGATGATGCCGTTGTTCGTACGCATGCACGAGATGACTGCCAACGCGGTACACGAAGAGATAGCTCTGCTCGCCAACGAGTTCTGCACGCAGCAGATCGAGGCCCTCGCGTTGATGCCCGAGTACCGCGACTGGTATCTCACCTGCGATCAGCTCATCGTCTATCAATCACTGCGCACCATGTTGCAGGTGTGCACATTCCTGCGACCCGACCAGGGTGCACGTTGGGTATTGAAGACGCCGCAGCACACCGAACGCTTCCGCGAACTCGTTCAGGTCTTCCCCGATGCCACGTTCGTGGTGACGCACCGCGACCCCGTGGCGGTCACGGCGTCGGTTTGCACGATGCTCGCCTACCTCGCGCGGGGCCGCGTTGAAGCACCCGATCCAGTAGCGATTGGCCGCTATTGGACCGATCGCATGGTGCAGATGTTCCGCGATGTCGTACGCGATCGCGAACTGCTCCCGGCTGACCGCACCCTCGATCTGCACTTCGACGAGTTCATGCTCGACGACATCGCATCGGTCGAGGCCATCTACCGCGTCGCCGGGGAAGCGTTCGACGATTCCGCGCGCACCGCAATGGACACGTTCATGGCCAACAACCCTCGGGGCAAACACGGTGGCGTCGAATACGACCTCTCGCAATTCGGCCTCGATCAACGCGAACTCCGCGCCCGTATGGCCTTTTACGACGAGCGCTTCGGCGTGAGAGTCGAGCCGCGCTGGGCTTAGCGCGAACCCGTGGAGGCTATTCCCACTCGATGGTGCCGGGCGGCTTCGAGGTGATGTCGTAGGCCACGCGGTTGACGCCGCTCACCTCGTTGATGATGCGACTCGACATGGCCTCGAGCAGCTCATAGGGCAGCCGCGCCCAATCGGCGGTCATCGCGTCTTCACTGGTGACCGCACGGATGATGATGGGGTGCGCGTAGGTGCGCTCGTCGCCCTGGACGCCGACGCTACGAATGTCGGGCAGCACCGCGAACGCCTGCCAGATCTCGCGCTCGAGGCCCGCGCTCTTGATCTCCTCACGCACGATCGCATCGGCGTTCTGGAGGATCTCGACGCGTTCCCGCGTGACATCGCCGATGATGCGCACACCGAGGCCCGGTCCGGGGAACGGTTGGCGCCAGACGATCTCATCGGGCAGACCGAGCTCGCTGCCCACCGCCCGCACCTCGTCCTTGAACAACGCACGCAATGGTTCGACGAGCTCGAAGTCCATGTCGTCGGGCAGCCCGCCGACGTTGTGATGTGACTTGATCTTCGCGGCCTTGCTCGTGCCCGATTCGATCACGTCGGGGTACAGCGTGCCTTGCACCAAGAAGCGGGCGTCCTCGATGCCACCGGAGGCATCCTCGAACACGCGGATGAACAACTCGCCGATGATCTTGCGTTTGGCTTCGGGATCAGTGACCCCCGCCAGGGCGTCGAAGAAGCGATCGGCGGCGCGCACGTGAATGAGCTCGATGTGCTGGTTGCGACGAAAGGTCTCGACGACCTGTTCTCCTTCACCCTTGCGCATGAGACCCGTGTCGACGAATACACAGGTGAGCTGAGCGCCAATGGCCTTGTGCACGAGCGCGGCCGCAACGGCGGAGTCGACGCCGCCGGAGAGCCCGCAGATCGCGCGGCCCGCGCCGACCTGTTCGCGCACCAGCGCGACCTGTGTGTCGATGACCGACGCCATGGTCCAACGCGGTTCGCAACCCGCCGCGTTGTAGAGAAAGTGCTCGAGCACCTGTTGGCCGTAGGGCGTGTGCACAACCTCGGGGTGAAACTGCACGCCGAAGATGGCACGAGCCACGTCTTCGAGTGCGGCCACTGGCGCATCGGGCGACGACGCGGTGACGGTGAAGCCCGAAGGCGCCGAGACGATCGCATCGAAGTGGCTCATCCACACTTGCTGCTCGTCGGGCATACCACCGCCGAACAACACGCCGCGATCGTGCACCGTGAGCAGCGCGCGGCCGTACTCGCCACGTCCGGTGCGATCGACGCGTCCGCCCAGCTGTTGCGCGATGAGTTGCGCGCCGTAACAGATGCCGAGGATGGGAACGCCGAGCGTGTAGACGTCGGCGTCCATCGTCGGTGCGCCTTCGACGTGCACCGACTTGGGACCACCGGAGAAGATGATCGCCGACGGCTGCTTCGCCCGGATCTCTTCGATGGAAATCGTGTGGGGAACGATCTCGCTGAACACGTGCGCCTCACGCACCCGACGTGCGATCAGCTGCGCGTACTGCGCGCCGAAGTCGACGACGAGAACGCGATCGAACGACTGTGTCATGAACGGGACTTTGGGGCCATCGAGTTCAGTGGCCCATGCCGACGCCCTGTGAGCGTTGCAGCGACTTGCCTTCGGTCTGCAACGCCGGCGCAACCATGACTTCGGCCTTTTGGAAATCCTTCACGTCGGTATACCCACACGTGGCCATGGAGGTGCGCAACCCGCCGAACAAGTTCATCTTGCCGTCGTTCTCATGCGCAGGGCCGATGAGGATCTCTTGCAATGTGCCACGAGGTGCCGTCTTGACGCGCGCGCCGCGTGGCAAGGTCGGATGGAACGTGGCCATGCCCCAGTGGTAGCCCTTGCCGGGCGCCTCATGCGCGGCAGCGAGCGGTGAACCGATCATCACTGCGTCGGCACCGCACACCACGGCCTTGGCGATATCGCCGCCGGTGGCCATGCCGCCGTCGGCGATGACGTGGCAGTAGACGCCGGTTTCATCGAGATGACGCATGCGGGCGTAGCGCGCATCGGCAATGGCGGTGGCCTGCGGAACGCCGATGCCGAGCACGCCTCGCGTGGTGCAGGCATGACCCGGCCCGACCCCGACGAGCACACCCGCCGCGCCAGTGCGCATGAGGTGCAAAGCGCCTTTGAACGTGGCGCACCCGCCGACGATGACGGGAATATCGAGGTTACGAATGAAGGTCTTCAGGTTGAGCGGCTCGGCAGTCTTCGACACGTGTTCGGCCGACACCACGGTGCCTTGGATCACGAAGATGTCGAGCTCGGCCTTGAGGATCTGCGGCAGGTACTGCGCACAACGTTGCGGCGTGAGCGAACCACACGCGACCACACCCGCATCCTTGATTTCCTTGATGCGTTGC
>JAYUFA010000505.1:0-9243 GCA_043738925.1 Actinomycetota bacterium | reverse complement strand
ACGCCTTCGCTGCGGTTGTGGTTGACGCGGCTTTCGTACCACTGTCACCACATGCTGCGGCAACGAGTGAGAGCGCCGCAATCGATGCGACCGCCAGTACACGTGATTTTCTCAAGGTGCCCCTCCAGACATTGTGCCCCCTCGGCGCAGCGGAGGTTAGTACGCCGAGCAACATGCGGCAAACATCTGTTTCATTTCAACCGTCCCCTACTGTGGAACCGACCAGTCGACGCGACCAACGGAGCGCCATGACCAATCACGATGACGCCGCGCTACGCACGCGTCTCGAGGCCTATGTCGGCAAACCGATGACCGCCGGCGCCCCGTCGGTGGCGCCCGATCCGGTGAATCTGGCGATGATCCGCCATTGGGTGGACGCGTTCGATGATCAGAACCCCGTCTACCTCGACACCGCCGCCGCGGCGACCACCCGCTTCGGTGCGGTGGTTGCGCCACCGGCAATGTTGCAGACGTGGACCATGGCGCGACCGATCGTGCAAGGGCTCGCGGAGCGGGGCGGGTCGGCACAACCCATGGGCGACAACGTGCTCACCGCGCTCGACGCCGCCGGGTACACCGCCACACGCGCAACGAACTCCGAGCTCGAGTTCGATCGCTACCTTCATCTCGGCGACGAGCTCAGCGCGACAACCGTGCTCGAATCGATCTCCGAGGAGAAGGTCACCGCGCTCGGCACCGGCTTCTTCGTCACATGGGTCAGCACCTACACCGACCAGTACGACAATGCGGTCGGCCGTCAACGCTTCCGCGTGCTGAAGTTCAAAGCCAACGCGTCGGTGGATCTATGAGCGCCGCGCGTTCGCCTGCGTGGGCAGCCATACCCGTGGGGTTCGAGCTACCGCCGCTCGAGGTACCGCTCACCGCGAGCGTCATCGTGGCCGGCGCGATCGCCACACGCGATTTCATGCCCGTGCATCACGACCGCGCGTATGCCAACGAACAAGGCGCTCCCGACATCTTCATGAACATCCTGTCGACGAACGCGTACGTCGCCCGGTTCATCACCGACTGGGCCGGGCCGAACGCGATGGTGCGCAACATCAGCCTTCGCCTCGGTGCGCCTGCAATGCCGGGCTACACACTGCGTTTCACCGGGACGGTGACGCGAACCGCGCGTGAGGGTGACGAGGGCGTCGTCGAGGTCACGTTCCGCGGCGCCACTGCGATCGGCGAACACGTCAGCGGCACCGCGCTGTTCACCCTTTCCGTTCTCTGAACGCAAAGGCTTGAGGATGGTGCGCGGTCAGATGCCGCGGGTCTCTGGGAGGCGCACGAGCGGAATGCGGCGTTCGGTCCTGGCCTGGTAATCGTTGTACCACGCGCGATCGGTGGTGAGCGCGGCCCAGGTGGTGGTGTAGTCGTCACCATGAAGTACCTCGGGCACGGACCAGAACTCGCCGCCCTGCACCTTGCATCGCACCTCCGGATTCGCCTCACGATCACGCAGGTTGAGATACCACGACGGGTGCGCGGTCGAGCCGGCGAACGACGCGACCACGATGCGATTGTCGTTGGCGTCGAGCCACGTGGGCAGCGCAACCTTGTGCACCGCGCCGCTTCTGCGGCCAACGGTGTTGATGAGCACATGGTGCATGCCGGCCTGAGCCCACACCGCGTCGTCATCCATCGTTTCCATGGCCTGCACATGCATCTTGGTGATCTTCGGGATCTCGTCGTGTGACGGCGTTTCCCATGCCTGGACAACCTTTTGGCTTTGCGTCATGAGCCCACGATACGACGACGCGGTCGTCGCCAGCTCGCCGCGTACTGCGCACGCAGCACGCGACAAGCCTGCGTCGGCACGACGACGTCGACGATTCCGAGGTGGATGATGACCTCATGATCCAAGTCGAATCTCTCACGAAGCACTACGGCGACACGGTCGCGGTCGATGCGCTCAGCTTCACCGTCCACCCAGGTGTCGTCACCGGCTTCCTCGGCCCGAACGGTTCGGGAAAGTCGACGACCATGCGCATGATCCTCGGGCTTGACCGCCCGACGGGCGGCACCGCCTCGGTAAACGGGAGACCGTTGGCCGATCACGCGGCGCCGCTTACCGAGATGGGCATGCTGCTCGAAGCCGGCGCAGTGCACCCGAAGCGCTCGGCGCGCAACCACCTGCGGGCACTGGCGGCCACCAACGGCATACCCGACTCACGTGTCGACGAAGTGATCCGATTGGTGGGCCTCGAAGATGTAGCTCGTCGACGCAGTGGCGGCTTTTCGCTCGGCATGGGGCAACGGCTCGGCATCGCGTCTGCATTACTGGGCGACCCCGAGACGATCATGCTCGACGAGCCCGTGAACGGCCTCGATCCTGAAGGCATCCTCTGGATTCGTCATCTGCTGAAAGGGTTGGCTCGCGAAGGTCGCACGGTGTTCGTGTCGTCGCACCTGATGAGTGAGATGTCGCTGACGGCCGAGCACTTCGTGATCATCGGCAAGGGTCGGCTGATCGCGGACGTCACCGCCGACGAACTCGAGGCGATGGCATCGCACCAATCGGTTCGTGTGCGTACGCCCGACGCGACCCGTCTCCGCGAAACGGTCGCAAGAACCGGCGTGAGCGTGACGAGTGCGGAGCGCGGTGTACTCACGATCAGCGGCATGACCTCCGACGACGTCGGCATCGCTGCCGCGGCCGCCGGCATCGTGCTCTACGAACTTGTTCCGCAACAATCGTCACTCGAGGAGATCTTCATGGAACTCACCCACGACGCCGTGCAGTACCGCGCCGGCGCACAACGCGAAGGAGCGGTGCGATGAGCACGTCCAACACCATCGTGCACGACGCCGCGTCGGCGCCATCGGCACCGTCAACGCCCGAGCAGCGGCGCGCCGAACACGCAGCCAACGGCTTGGCCGTCACCGAGCCGCGGGTCATTCGCTCCGAGTGGATCAAGCTGTGGTCCGTGCGCTCGATGATCATCGGCTTCACCTTCGCCGCGGCCGTGGCGATCGGCTTCGGCGCGATCTTCTCGTCGGCCGGATCCGCGCGACGCGGTGAACTCGTCAACCCGGTGTCGCTCAGCCTGGCAGGTCTCAACCTGTCGCGACTCATCATCGGCGTACTGGGCGTGCTCGTGATCTCGGCCGAGTACTCCAGCGGGCTCATTCGGACGACGTTGGCGACGGTCCGCTCACGGGTCGCGATCCTACGCGCGAAGGTCGTCGTGTTCGGTTCCGCAACTGCGGTCGTGGCGACGTTCGCCGCATTCACGGCGTTCTTCGTGGGCCAGGCCCTCTACACCGGCGCAAGAGGTTCCGCCGCGCTCAGTGACCCTGGTGTGCTCCGTGCAGTGAGCGGCGCCGCCGTGTACTGCGTCGGGGTCGGGCTTCTCGGGCTCGCTCTGGGGTTCCTGCTGCGCAGCACCGCAGGTGCGATCGGCGTGCTGTTTGCCACGCTGTTGCTCATCCCCGGCCTCGCGGGGCTCTTGCCGTGGTCGTGGAGTGCAACCGCGACCAAATACTTGCCGAGCAACGCGGGCGAAGCATTTGCCAGCGTGCGCCAAGCAAGCGATCAGCTCACGCCGTGGACCGGGCTCGTCGTATTCACCCTGTGGGTGGTCGCCATGCTCGCTTGTGCAGGTCTCGCGCTCGTGCGTCGCGACGCCTGACGCGGCAATCGTTACGCTGCTGCGATGACCGTCACCGCGCCGCCGCTGCCCCGTGCGCCGCAGTTGTCGGAACGCCAGGCACAGCTGCTCGACGTCTTCTTCGTCGTCGCCGTGGTGGTCGGGCCCGCTGTCGTGCTGGCCACCGGCGCCCATCACGGCCGGTCGGGTCTACGCGGCGGCGACGTCGCAGCACTCGTTGCGTTCGTGCCGTTGTTGCTCGTGCGGCGTCGGTGGCCACTCGCAGCGCTGGCGATCGGCACCGTCGCCGCCGTGCTGATCACCGCCATCACGACCGAGCGAACGGTCGCTCTTCCGGCCGAGATCCTGCTGTTGTGCACGATGGCCGCACGCACACCGCGCCACCTGGCGTTGCTGTACGGCGGCGCGGCTGAACTGGCGTTGTTCATCGCAGCCGCGACGCGATTCGACGACAAGGGGTTCGCCCCCGACAGCTTCTCGGTGCTTGCGTGGTCGAGCATGGCGCTCGCGGTGGGCGATGCGTCCCGCACGCGACGCGCATACATCGCAGCGGTCGAGGAGCGAGCGCGGCGCGCTGAGGAATCGCGCGAGACCGAAGCCCGCCAACGCGTCACCGAAGAGCGCCTTCGCATCGCACGCGAGTTGCACGACGTCGTCGCGCATCATCTCGCGGTGATCAACGTGCAAGCCGGTGTCGCGACGCACCTATTGCGTAGCGATCCCGACGGCGCGGCCTCAGCGCTCGTGACCGTGCGCGACGCTGGTCGGTCGGTGATCGAGGAGATGAGCGGGTTGCTCAACGTCCTCCGCAGCTCAAACGAGCGTGCCGCGTTCGACGAGCCGCAGCCGACCTTGCGTCAGCTCGACTCCTTGATCGCTTCGTTCAACGACGCGGGCCTTCAGGTCACTTACCGCAGCACCGGAGAGGTGCCACATCTCTCGGAGGCCACGCAGCTCACCGCGTATCGCATCGTCGAGGAGGCGCTCACGAACGCGCACAAGTACGGCGATGGCCACGCCGTCGTGGACGTGAGTTATGCGCCGGCCGATGTTGACGTACAGATCGAAAATCGGGTCGCCAGCGCCGTGCCGGGGACATCGACCGACACAGCGGGCAACGGCTTCGGCCTCACCGGCATGCGCGAACGAGTTTCGGCCGCAGGTGGCACTATCGCCGCGGGCGCCCACCCGAACAGCACGTTTCGCGTGCACGTTCATCTTCCGGTGCACGCGGGCGCGCCGACGTGACCATCCGTGTGCTACTCGCCGACGATCAGACGCTCATTCGCGCAGGCTTTCGCGTGCTCATCGACTCAGCCGATGACCTCTCCGTGGTCGGCGAGGCGACGAACGGGGCCGAAGCTGTCGCGCTCGCGAAGACCACCTGCGCCGACGTCGTGCTCATGGACATCCGAATGCCCGTCATGGATGGCGTTGCCGCAACGCAGGCCATCACCGCCGACGAAGATCTTGCCGGTGTGCGCGTGCTCATCCTCACCACGTTCGAGAACGACGAGCACGTTCTGCAATCGGTGCGCGCCGGCGCCAGCGGCTTCCTCAGCAAGAGCGTCGAACCCGCAGAGCTGCTCGACGCGATACGCGTTGTCGCCGCGGGCGACGCGTTGCTCTCGCCAAGGGCAACTCGCGCGCTCATCGCTCGGTTCATGCACCCGCTCGCGGCAGACCCCGCCGTCGAGCATCCGCAGATGCATCTCCTCACCGCCCGAGAGCGCGAAGTGGTCACGCTCGTTGCGGTCGGCCTGTCGAACGAGGACATCGCCGAGCGTCTTCACGTATCGCGACTCACCGCGAAGACGCATGCCAACCGAGCGATGATGAAACTCGGCGCGCGAGACCGCGCCCAACTCGTGGTCATCGCCTATCAAAGCGGGCTGGCGAAGCCCGCTTTCTCGCCGTAGCCGGCGGGCCCTTCAATCCGCTACGCCGACCATGGCGACAACGTTCGTGACGTGCACGCGGACGATCATCTCGGGCGCGACGCCGTTGCGGCGGCCGTACGCCTCGGCTTGGTCGGCGCCCATGTAGCGCCCACCGATGCGTGTGGCCCACGCGAGCAACTCGTCGGAATCGGTGGTGGTCGTCGTCGTGCCGGTCAACGTAACGAACGAGAACGGAGGCCGATCGTCGTCGAGGCATAGCGCCACGCGGCCATCGCGCAGGATGGCCTTGCCCTTGATCGAATCCATGCTGGTCATGAAGACGACATCGTCACCGTCGAGATCGACCCACACGGGCACGACATGAGGGCTGCCGTCGGCGCGAACCACCGCAAGCTTGGCGGTACGCGCTGGCAAAGCCTTGACGAACTCCTGCCACCATCGCTCGGGTGCGTGTCCCACGACACGCACCAACCCCGCGGATATCGGCGCTATTCCGCTTTCACCGTGAGCACCCGCGCGTCAACGCTGGCCGCGCTGGGCCAGCGCACCTTCGTCGCCCAACCAAGACATTCGAACATGCGGATGAGGCGGGCGGACGAGTCGATCTGACCTGGCAGTGCGCCGTGACGCGCCGACGTTGGATCTGCGTGGTGATAGTTGTGCCAGCTCTCGCCGAACGACACCAGGGCGAGCGGTGCCACGTTGCTGCTGAGATCGCCGCTCGCGAATGGTCGACGCCCAAACATGTGGCAGACAGAGTTAATACTCCACGTCACGTGATGCAGAAGCACCATGCGCACCAGACCGGCCCACAGCAACGCGCCAAGTGCACCGGTCAACGAGTGTGTGATCAAGTAGCCGAGGCCGAACGGAACGGCAAGCGACGCGATCGCAAACAATGGAAACATCTTGCTGATGGTCACCAAATCGCGGTCGCGTAGCAAGTCGCTCGCGTAGCGCTCGGACGAGGTACCACCGTGGCGGAAAAGCCATCCAACGTGCGCATGAAAGAACCCGCGTACGTGGGCGAACGGTTTCGTTCCCTGCAGCCAAGGTGAATGCGGATCACCGGGCATATCGCTGCGGACATGATGGCGCCGATGGATCGCAACCCAACTGATGACGGATCCTTCCATCGCCATGGACCCAATGGCCGCCAACGCAATCTTGAGCGGGCGGTTCGCCGTGAAGCTGCGATGGGTGAACAGTCGATGGAATCCGATGCTGATGCCGTGCCCGGTCAGGACGTAGAGCACGACACCGATGATCACGTCACGCAAGTGGATGACACTGCCCCACAGCAACGGGATCCCCACACCGAGCGCAACGCCGGGGCCGACGACGATCAGAGCGGTGATGATGATGCCGAGGACGCTGGGGCGTCCGGGTGCGTCGGCGGCCTCGGTCGGTATCTCAGCGGCGGGCATCTCGTGGACGAGGGTGGCAGTCAGTGGGTCGGCTCCAGTGGCGTTCGCCGGATCGTACGAAACGCGGGTGAAAATCGGGGGCAAGCTCCGCCGTCAGGCGGCAACGGCTACCAGTGCGCCGCCGGGGCCGATGTGCGCGAGGAGGCACTCACGATGAGCGGCGCGGACCGCGGCACGAACCGTGATGACGATGCCGGTGGCAGTGATGGCCCACATGGCCATCGGCCGTAGCGCCACGAACGCGGTGATCGGCAGCAGCCGCAGAAGGACAAAGGTGGTTGCGGCAGCCAAGAAGTTGACCGAGGCCCAGAGGTACGTGAGTCGGCAATAGAGGCTCACGACGCCGGGCCGCCTGGAGATGTCGGGGGTCAGGGCGCAGAAGTCGTGGGCAAAGCGCGCGATCAGCGGGCGCCCGGCGAGTGCCGAGACCAGAAACACCGCGCCGACCACCGTGGTGCCCACGACCGGCTGGAAGAAGTACACGAACGTGCTGCCGCTACCGAGGGCGACAAGAGTGCGCACACTCAGCCCCACGGTCGAGAGGACCAACAGCGCCGGAATACGACGACCGCTCACGATGCGCCGGATGACCGCCGCGTACGACCAAACGAGTGCCGCCATGAACGCGGCCCAGATGCCGAAGAGCAGCGCGCAGGCGAAGAACAAGGCGCTGGGGATGAGGGTGGCCTCGACAAGTTGTGGGCCGAGACGACGTGCGACGGCCCACAGGATCACGAGAGGCGTCGGTCGCTCGTAAACGGGGCTGACGGTGTCGGGGTAGGCGGTGGCGAGCAGCGCCGCACCGACCCGTTGTGGCAACACCTCATGCTCCGATCCGCCGCGGTCAGCGCACGACATGGGCGCGACAGGGGATGGATGGAGAGTACCGGCACCGTGCACAAGCCAGACGTCGGCCCCGGCACCTCGTTCTGGAGGACTTCACACCAGGCTGGGCCGTCGCGCCTAGTGATTCGGTGTCGACATCGCGATCGGGCTTCGGCCCGACGTAAAGGAGATGTCGTGACGTGCGGACTATGCTGAAATGATGCAGCGCCATCGCACGCGTCACGTGGTCGTCGGTCTTTACACCGTATTCGCCCTGTTGCTCGGTTTCGTCGCGTCGGCCGGGTCGGTCAGTGCGGCCACGCCCGCCTATGTGGTCGCTGGCGACGATCCCGCGGTCACCGGCGATCAATGGGGCTTCCACGAGGCCTATTTCAGCGAGCTACGGGCCATCATCACCGACCCCGCAAACTTCGGGCCCAGCGGCGTCGTGAACGCAACGTTCAGTATCGGCGCACCGCGCGTGCTGCCGCTGACCGCGCATTCCCTCGACGGTGTGGATGTGTACTTTCTTTCGGCCCGCGATGTCGCGGCCGGTGAAGTCGCCGTGCTCAACGCGTTCACGTTGCGCGGAGGCGCGATCATCGTGAACTCCAACGCTCCCGGCTTCTTCGATGACACCGCGTGGCTGGGCTTTACCCTCAGCGCGCGCGTCGTTTACGGCGACGGCGCGGCGCCCTATGGCAGCACGCATCAAGCGCCCTCACCGTCAGCCGCCATTGCCGCACAAGCCGCAAGCCCGTTGTTCGCCGGCCCATTCGGTACGGCAACCACATTCGAGAACTGGCACACCGTCGCCGGCTTCAGCGCGCTCCCCCCGCAAGCCACTGCGTTGGCACGCACCACGCTCACGGGTCCCGATAACAACGGCTCCAGCAACTTCATCACCATCAACAACGTCGCGACGCTCGCCACCATCCCTGCTGGCGCATTCGGCGTGGGCTCGGGGCCGATTATCGTCACGAGCGACGTCGACACGTACTCGAACGCGTACACCGCTACGGCGGGCACGCCGCCGACCCTGATCATCGGCTATCTCACCGACAGCGCAGACACGCTGAACGGCGCGGCCGGCAACGGCAAGCTCGCACGCAACTCGTTCGCGTGGATCGCCGCGCAGAAGGCGGCCGTGGCACCCCCGCCCACCACAACGTCGTCGACAACCACCACGACATCGACAACCACAACGGTCAAAGCCACCACCACGGTCGCGTCCACGACCACCGTCAAGCCGACCACCACCACGACGCCTGTCAGCACCACAACCCGACGCCGTCGGCACCCCTGACGATTGCGGTCCGCGCCGAACGGCCCATTGCCCGTAGCCGTGGGCGCTGGTACCTACGTACAACACATGTGGTCGGTTCCGGTTCGCCGCGCGCTGCTCGTGCTTGCAGGCCTCGTTGCGGCCACGCTGGGTGTGGTCGTTTCGGCAGCTCCCGCCACCGCCGCCAC
>JAYUFA010000504.1:0-3505 GCA_043738925.1 Actinomycetota bacterium | reverse complement strand
ATGTTGCCGTCGATCCACTCCATGTGGCCTTCGGTTTCGACGCGAGCGCGCTTGGTGACGAGGTTGAATACGTTGTTCGACCAGTTCTGGATGGTCGTATAGGTGACACGCGCCGACGGCTTGACGATGATCTCCACGACGGCGGAATGCAACGAGTCGGTGGTGTACACCGGAGCGGAGCAGCCCTCGATGTAGTGCACTTCGCTGCCCTCGTCGGCGATGATCAGCGTGCGTTCGAACTGACCCATGTTCTCCGCGTTGATGCGGAAGTAGGCCTGCAACGGCATCGGTACCTTCACGCCCGGCGGAACGTAGATGAACGATCCGCCCGACCACACCGCCGAGTTGAGTGCCGAGAATTTGTTGTCGTTCGGCGGGATGACACGACCGAAGTACGCCTTGACGATCTCGGGGTATTCGCGCAGCGCGGTGTCCATGTCGCAGAAGATGATCCCGAGCTCCGCGAGATCCTCACGATTGCGATGGAAAACCACTTCGCTCTCGAATTGTGCGGTCACTCCGGCGAGGTACTTGCGCTCGGCTTCGGGGATGCCGAGCTTCTCGTAGGTGTTCTTGATCGCGTCGGGGAGGTCCTCCCAGCGGTCGACCTGCCCGTCGGTGGGCTTGATGTAATAGAAGATGTCGTCGAAGAAGATCTCGGACATGTCACCGCCCCAGTTGGGCATGGGGCGCTTGGTGAACTGGGTGAACGACTTCAGGCGGAAGTCGCGCATCCACTGCGGCTCGCCTTTCATCCACGAGATCTCTTTGATGATCTTCTCGTCGATGCCGCGCTTGGGCTTGTAGACGTAGTCGACCTCGTCGCTCCAGCCGAGCTTGTAGCGACCGAGGTCCAGGCCGAGATCTGCAGCTGTCATGGCGCGCTCCCGGGAGAGTCGAAGGGCGAATTTCTCCTACGTGGATAGTAACAAACCCCTCCGCCAGGTCCACCCGGAACGAGCGATGGGAGAACCGCGATCTCAGCCGACGAGGGCTGGGGCGAGTTCGCGCCACACGCTCGCGGGCGTGGGGGTGCCAATCGCCTGGATGCAAACGTGGTCGGCGCCCGCGGCGTGGTGTTCACGTAACTTGGCGGCCACCTGTTCGACGGTGCCATGGGCTACGAGGGCATCGATGAGTTTGTCGCTTCCCCCGTCGCTGACATCGGCCTCGCTGAAACCGAGGCGCAGAAGGTTGTTCACGTAGTTCGGCAAGCCGAGGTACATCGTGAGGTGCGCGCGACCGGCCGCGCGGGCTGCGGCGGCATCGGTATCGATCACCACCGCGTGCTCGACTGCGACGAGTTTGTCGGGGCCGACAATGGCGCGCACCTGCGCTGTGTGCTCAGGCGTGACGTTGTAGGGGTGGATGCCGTCGGTGCGTTCGGCGGCGAGCGCACACATCTTCGGACCGAGCGCTCCAATGCAGCGCCGCGGCGTGGCAGCCGGCTCGGCCGCGAAGTACATCGCCTTGTCCATCGCGTCGAGGTAGGAGCGCATCGTTTCGATGGGCTTGGCGTACGTGTGGCCGCGCATGCCTTCAACCATCGGCGCGTGTGAAACGCCGAGCCCGAGAAAAAACCTCTCGGGGAACGCCTCGGTAAGTGTCTTGTGGCCCTGCGCCATCGACATCGCGTCTCGCGCGTAGATGTTGGCGATACCGGTGGCCAAGACGATCCGCGACGTGGCCGACAACAACAGCGCGCTGTGCACGAGCGGGTCCTTGCCAACCGCCTCGGGAATCCAGATCGCGCCGTAGCCGAGCGCTTCCACCTCCGCGGCAAGTGTCCCTGCTTGCGCGTTGGGAAGCTGATCGAACGCGAACGTCCACACGCCGAATTTTCCGATGTCCATGCCGGCTCCTTGTTGGTGTTGCAACGTCAGTCGACGCGGCGCATCTCGGCGCGATAGCGCTTGCCCCGTTGCACGTAGTTGTCGGCGTCACGCATGTTCTGCTCATAGCTCGACGAGTTCTCACGAATCTTCGCTGGCACGCCGAGCGCCATCGCGTTTGGCGGAACCACCATGCGGTTCGTGACCACGGCGTTGGCGCCGACGAGTGCGCCGCGTGACACAACAGCCTCGTGCAACACTACCGATGAGGTGCCGACCAACGCGCCATCCTGAACGGTGCAACCTTCAAGGTGGGCGAGGTGGCCAATGGTGCAGTCGTCGCCGACCACGGTGCGATACGACTCGGTGTTGTGTAGCACGGCGCCGTCCTGCACCGACGTGCGTGCCCCGATGAAGATGCCGGCTCCGTCGCCGCGCAGTACGGCATGCGGCCACACCGTCGACTCGGCGCCGATGCTCACGCGACCGATCACGACGGCATCGGGATGTACGAAGGCCGTCGGGTCGATGTCGGGCGTGATGTCGCCTAGCGCGTAGATCGCCATGCGCGATCAGACCTCGTAGTGGCCGTAGCCACCACGGTAGAAAACCAGCGGACCGGCGTGGTCGTCGGAGCCGAGATTGCGAATGCGGCCGATGACGATGTCGTGGTCGCCGCCGGGCAGAACCTGATCGATGTCACAGTCGATCCACGCGAGCACACCACCGATCTTCGGCGAGCCGGTGTCTTCGGTAGCCGACCACTCGATCGATGCGAACTTGTCGGGGTCCTTGCCTGCGAAGACACGACAGACGTGCTCTTGATCGGCGCCGAGGATGTTCACGCAGAACGACCCCGTGGCACGGATCTTCGGCCAGCTCGACGATTGACCGCCGGGGCAGAACAACACGAGCGGCGGATCGAGCGACAGGGAGGCGAATGATCCAACGGCGAGGCCGACCGGCACACCGTCGTTGACCGCGGTGATCACCGTGACCCCGGTGGGAAAGTGGCCGAGAACCTGACGGTACGTGGCCGCGTCAAACGGCAGTTGGTTCGAACTCACTGGCGGCGCTCCCTTTGCAAGGTCGAACGGTCCGACGATGACCGGCGCACGTTAGCTCCGGGTCAACGCCCATGGCCGTGTTCAAGCGGAGCGACCAAGCCGCACGCACAGGCCTTCGGACGCGGCGAAGACGTCACCGACGCCGAGGGCCGCAGCCCACTCTTTCGCTTCGGCTGCGAGCAAATCGACCTCGTCGTCCTCGTGCGCAGGATCATGATGAAAGAGCGCGAGCCTCCGTGCACCCGATTGGCGCGCCACCTCGATCGCGTAACGCACCGTGCAGTGGCCCCAAGTGCTGCGCTCCGCGAACTCGTCCGGCGTGTACTGCGCGTCGTGAATCAGCAGGTCGACGTCGCGACAGAGCTCGAGCACCTCCGGGGCAACCGATGTTGCGTCGGCAATGGGCTCCTGATGGTCGCTGATGTACGCGACCGACGCGCCCGACCATTCGATGCGATAGCCGTTCGTCGCGCCCACGTGTGGCACGTTGCGCGCGACCACCGTTGCGTTGCCGAGTTGAAACGTCTCGTTGGCAACGTCGAAGAAGTGCACCTCGCCAGTGAGGTCCTTGCAGTGGATCGGGAAGTAGGGCGGTCGCATGAAGCG
>JAYUFA010000503.1:0-3516 GCA_043738925.1 Actinomycetota bacterium | reverse complement strand
ACGGTGAGGAACCGGTCGAGGAACATGACGTGGTCGACGAGGCCGAGGTGGTGAACGAGATCGACGAGTTGGCGGCGGTACGTCTCGCCGAACTCGCGTTCCACCGCGGGATGGGTGCGGCCGGCCACGAGGTACACGACGCGGGGCTCGGCGACAACGATCTCGGCCAATGCCGCGAGTGCGAGCTCGATGCCCTTTCCCGGCGACAGCAGACCGAACGTTGACAGCACTTGAGTGTCGGCCGCTATGCCCAACGAATCCCGGACCAGTGCGAGGTCGTGCTGGGCGTACATCTCGACGGGCGCGCCGTGGGGGATCACCCGGATCGGCGTGGTGTCTCCGAGCCCCTGACCGACGAGGATGCGTCGCGCGGTCTCGGTGAACACGATCACCGTCTCGGCCAGCGCCACGAGGCGGTCGATAACCTCTCTCTGGGTCGCGGAATACGGCGACAGAACCGTGTGCAGCGTCAGAACGAGCGGAGCACGAACCGCTTCGGCGAAGTCGACGATGTACGAGCCGGCGATTCCACCAAAGATGCCGAACTCGTGTTGGACCACAACGACATCGGGGCCACTCGCGTTGAGCTTGTGCGCCGCGTCGATGTAACTCGACCAGTCGTGTTGGGCGATCGCGATGCCGCAACACGGCGCTTTGGCGAGCACCGGCACGACCGACACGTCGAGTCCGGCGCCGCCGAGCGATTCGGCAACATCCGCGGTGAACGTCGCTATGCCGCAGGCGGTGGGTGGATAGGTTCCGACGAGTGCGACACGCATACCCAGTGCTACCCGGTGTGACCGCAGCCGAAACGCCGAAAGTCGCGGGCTCGGGTGACGAAGGGTCTGATCCGGCCGGCGAGGATTACTGCGCTGCCACAGCGGGTACTGAGTCCACATGCTCACGCACCGACTTGCCCGACCGCTTCTCGCCGGAATCTTCGTCGCCGGAGGTTTCGATGCAGTCATCCATCCCGAACGCAAGCTGCTCGCGGCTGAGACGGTCACGACACCTCTGACGCGGATTTTGCACCAGCCGTGCGACACCAAGACGCTGGTGCGCGCGAATGGTGCCGCGCAGATCACCGCCGGATTGCTGCTCGCCGGCGGTGTGCTTCCGCGTTCGACGGCCGCGTCGCTGGCCGCGTCGCTCGTGCCGACGACATTTGCCGGTCACGCGTTCTGGAATCAGTCCGACCCGGTTGCGCGCTCGTCGCAACGCACCCAGTTCCTGAAGAACGCGGCGATCCTTGGTGGGCTGCTGCTTGCCTCCACGGACACCGACGGAAAACCGTCACTGTCGTGGCGAGCGCGTCACACACTGACCGACTGGGCAGACGATGTAGCGGCGTCGCCTCGTTTGTCTTGGCCGTTCGCGACATTCGGAGGGTTACGCGGGAAGCGAAGCGGGTAACCACCGAACGTGAAGCCGACTGCCACCCTCGCATCTCGCTCCGAAGCCGACCGATGTCCCGTCATCTCGGTCGTCATGATGGGGCGCCCGCACCTCGCCGTGGTGCTGCGATGGCCCGGGGTGGGCACGCACAATGTCGTCGCGCGCTTCTCGTCGATGCGCGCCGCGAGCGTTGCCGCGTCTCGTCTCGACGTGTCGCCCACCTCGGTGTCGGCCATCGTCCTCATCCCGGTCGACCCTGACATGTCAACCACGGTCAGCGTGGGCGTTCACCTTGAGGAGGAGGATGGCGTGACGAACTCGGCGCGAACCTTGCACGCCGCGGGCCCATCGACGGTAGCGACGTTCGACAGGTGGATGAAACCTTGGTGGATCGACCTGGTCGACCACCGAACGTCGAACGAGCCGGGTGAGCAGATCACGGTCGTCGAGCTGTTGGCTGGTTACGCGGCGGCCGGTTACGACACAGAGATGTTCGTGACGAGCGAATCGCGCGTGCAGTGCGCTGCGTGCGGAAAGGCATCGGCACCGGCCGACACGGAAATGAACTCGCTTCGACGCATGGAGGGCGCGTCAGATCCTGACGACCTGCAAGTCGTCGTCGCACTCGCCTGCGCGAACTGTGGCGCCCGCGGCGCGCTGGTGCTCGGCTACGGACCGAACGCGGCTTCCGAGGACGCCAACGTGCTTTTCGGTCTGCGCGATCATCGCGGTCAGGCGGACATTCCTGGCTCGCAGCCACCGGCGTAGGCGTGGCCAGGCGTAGACGCGACCTGGCCGATCGAGGTTTCGATGGGCGCGGCGCCGGGTATGGCCCGTTGGCCATGCGTGCCGATGTGTCGGCCCGGGGTGTGAGGGACGGAAGGATCAGGATGACTGAGGGTTCGCTACAGTCGGGTGTTTCGACGATCGTTGGGCATGGACGCATGGACGGAGAGGACTCGGTCGAGCTCGACCTCCCGGCACGGCCGGAGTTCATCGGCCTGACCCGCCTGATTGTCAGTGGTCTCGCGGCGCACGCTGACTTCTCCGTCGACGAGATCGAGGACGTTCGCATCGCGGTCGACGAGATGTGTGCGACCCTGATCGAACAGTGCCCGGATGGCTCACGATTGACCGTCACCTTCATGCTCTCCGGCCCGACGCTGCGCTGTCGAGCGACCACGGTCGCAGGGTCGACGCGGGTCGAGTTCGACGAGCTTGCGATGCATGTGCTCGCCGCGACAGTCGATCAATACAGCCTGGTCCGAGAAGGAGCGCTCGTCGCCGCTTCAATGGAGAAGACCCGTTCTGCGTCGATGGTTTGAGGCCGCTCGACATGGG
Organism: Actinomycetota bacterium; assembly: GCA_043738925.1. Lineage (GTDB taxonomy): Bacteria > Actinomycetota > Acidimicrobiia > Acidimicrobiales > WLNW01 > WLNW01. The sequence continues at coordinate 780 of JAYUFA010000503.1, read as the reverse complement.
CGAGTCGAGCTCGCAAACCAAGGACGATTCCGGCGCGTTCCGCACCTATCGCGACGAGCCGACGTTGGACCGCCGCAACGAGATCGTCGCGCGGTACCTCGCCCTCGCGGACTCCGTTGCTCGACGGTTCGCGCGACGCGGCGAACCCCTCGACGATCTCACGCAGGTCGCGTACTTTGGGCTGATCAAGTCGGTCGAGCGTTTCGACCCGTCGGTCGGATCTTCTTTCGTCAGCTTTGCCATCCCGACGATGGTCGGCGAAATCAAACGTCATTTCCGTGACCGCACGTGGAGCCTGCACGTCGGTCGACCGACAAAGGACCTGCTGCCACGATTGCGAGATGCGACCGACAAGCTCACCAGCGAGAAGGGTCGATCGCCATCAGCAGCTGAGGTCGCGCACGCCCTCGGAACGAGCGTCGATGCGGTGCTCCTCGCGCTCGAAGCGCAAGTCGCGTATCGAGCATCATCGCTCGATACGCTCGCGGGTCGTTCCGTGTTCGTCGGCGTAGGCGCGCTCGATCCTGAACTCACGACGGTTGTCGATCGGGTGAGCGTGCATCGGCTACTCGAGCGCCTTCCTGAACGCGAACGCCGAATCGTCGAGCTCCGTTACTTTGGCGAGATGACCCAGAGCGAAATCGCAGAACAGACCGGCATCAGTCAGATGCACGTCTCGCGTCTGTTGCGCAAGTCTCTCGCTCAGCTCCACGAACTTGCCGCTGACGGGACGCGGAGTCGCTTCGCCGAGTGAGCGTTCGAGTCGCGCTGCGGATTCGT
>JAYUFA010000502.1:0-24582 GCA_043738925.1 Actinomycetota bacterium | reverse complement strand
TGTGTTGCGGGCCAAGTTGTTGGTCTCGGTACATGGACGGGGTCTGTGGCGTCGTGATGGGGCGCGGTCGTTGGCGGCGTGGCTCGGACAGAACACGTCGCTGTCCGCGCGCGACGCCCGGCGTGCTGTGGACACCGCGCCGTTGATCGCCGCCGACGGTCCAGTCGGTGACGCGGTCCGTTGTGGTGCGATCACCGCGGCCCATGTCGAGGTCATCAACTCGTTCACGGCCGCCGAAGCTGTTGTGGCCGCCGCGGTTGCTGCTTCGTGCGACAATACGGCGGGCGACGACACGGCCGGTGACAGCGGCACGGCCGGTGACAGTGCGCCCGGTGACGATACGGCCAGCGGTGCCGCCGTTGAGGTCTCGGCCCCAGTGCTGGACCCCGAGACACTGCTCGGTTTGGCCAAAGCGTTGTCGCCGGAAGAGTTCGCGAAAGCGGCCCGTTCGCGGCGTTCCGCCCTCGACCCGCACGGTGAAGCATCGCGGCATGCGTTTTTGTTGGCGTTGCGGTCGTTGCGTACCTGGAAGGACGCGGACGGCATGTTCCATCTGTTCGCGAAACTTGACTCAGTGTCGGGGACGTTCGTCGAACAGGCACTCGCCGCGATGGCCGACACACTGTGGCGCACCGAGCACCCCGACCGGGCGCCGCAACTCGCGGCCCGCGACAGTCTCGAACAGCGTCGCGCCGACGCGTTGGTCGAACTGTGCCGCCGGTACATCGCCGGCGAACAATCAGTCACCCCGCCCGGCACGTCCAGCGTTGAGGTCCTCGTCGTCATCGACTACCAAACCTTGCTCGGCGATCTCGACGATCACGGTGTGGCGACGTTGGCTGACGGCACACCAATCCCCGCCGGAATCGCAAGACGGTTGGCGTGCGAACACGGCGTGATCCCTGTCGTGTTCGGCGGAGACAGCGTCCCGCTCGACATGGGCTCCAAACGCCGCTTCGCGACCGCCGCACAACGCCGCGTACTTTGGGTACGGAGCCCGACCTGCGAATTCGCTGGATGCACCGTACCCGCCGGCGCCTGTCGGGCCCATCACCTCGACCCATGGACGCGATCACAGGTCACCGACTACGCAGGGTTGGCGTGGGCGTGCCACACGCATCACAGCTACATCCACAACGACGGCTGGCAACTCCGCGCCGGACCCAACAACACCATCGAAACGTACCGACCCGACGGCACCCAATATCACCCACCGCGCACCACACCCGCCACCGGGCCACCGCCGAGCGAACCACCCGACGACCCGACCACCGCCGACCCGCCAACAGGCGAACAGCCCGTGGTCGAGCCGATCATGGTCGAGCCGATCGAGGTCGAGCCGATCGAGGTCGACCCGATCGAGGTCGAGCAGCCCGAGGTCGAACCGCCAGCGGTACGACGCGCCCACGAACACCCGCGCCGAGACGCCGCATAGGCGAGGCGGAGCGTGTCGGCGCAATCAATGTCGAACCGCCCGCGCAGAAGGCATACGCGAGCGTCAACACCTCGCGATCCGCGCGCACCCAATTCGACAACGTGCCGTCATTCACGCCGAGCGAACGAGCCACATCCGCGATCGGGCGACCCGACGAACGAACAAGATCCACCGCGTCACGACGAAACGGCTCCGGATACTTCGATGGACGACCCACCAGGGCCTCCTCCTACGGGACTACGCCCATAATTGAGTGTCCACCAAACCGGGTCGACATCAACCTAAGCAATCGGTGGACCGAGACTTAGGACTCGGGGCTCGCTCACTCATCGCCTACGACCACTGACCCCCTGGAACCAATCACCTAGGGCTCGAGGACGACCTTGATGGCGCCGGCCGCGCGATCTTGGGCGGTGGCGAAGGCTTCCGCAGCGGCGTCGAGCGGGAAGCGATGGGTGATCAGCGCGGCGCCGATCTCGGGCCGCGTCGCGAGGATCGAAGCCGCCACCTCGAAGTCGCGCGACGGACCCACGCGGCCATACATGCTCGACGGCACGAGCGTGATCTCCTTCATCGAAACGAGCTGGCCGGGGATCTCGGGACCCGAATCCCAATAACTGCCAACGAGCACGACCGTGCCGCCGGGCTTGCAGCGTTCAACGGCATCGGCCAACGCGCTCGCGGTACCGGCGGCTTCGATCACGACATCGTAGCCATCGCCCAGTTCGCCCGCGCCGAGGCGCGCCGCTGCTTCGCGCTGGCGGTCGTGGCGAGCGAGCAGGTCGACCTGCGCACCTGCCGCTTGCGCCGCGACGAGCGACGTAAGGCCGATAGTGCCGCCGCCGATGACACCGACGCGATGGCCCCCACGCACCCCGCCACGCCGTACGCCGTGCACCGATACGGCGATCGGCTCGACCAGGCACGCGTCGCCAAGAGCGACGCTCGCGGCCAATGCGACGATGGCCGACTCGGGCACCACGCATTCGTCGGCCATGCCGCCATCGTGGCCGACGCCGAACACCATCGACGGCCCCGTGATGCACAAGTTGTACGCGCCGCTGACACATGCCTCGCATTGGCGACACGGTGCGATGGGCTCGACCGCTACAGCGCGGCCGTCGGGCAACGTTCCGGCGAACTCGTGGCCGAATGTGGCGGGCAGATTCCACGCCAAGAGGTGCAAGTCAGAACCGCAGATGCCGGCCGACGCGACCTTGACACGCACGCCGTCGCCGACCGGGCTCGGCAGCTGGACCACGGTGGGCGCTCCGCCTATACAACGAATGGCTCTCATCGGCTACCAGACCAGCCCGACGCCACCGTTGGCACGGAACGTGGCGCCCGTTGCGAACTTTGACGCGTCGGATGCCAGGTAGTGCACGAGGTGTGCCTGATCGATTGCTTCGCCCATGCGGCCGATCGGCGACATCTCCTTGTTGCGATCGATGTAAGCGTTGAGCTTCGTAGGGTCCATCTCGCCGTGTTCGTTCACGCGTGCTTCGCGATTGAAGTTGGTCGGTGTGCTGCCTGGAGCGATCGCATTGACACGAATGCCGTACGGTCCGGCCTCGAGGGCCAGTTCACGCGTGAGCATTGCCACGGCGGCCTTGGTCATCGCATAGACCGACACGTTGGTGTTCGGATAGTCGATGGCCGCGGACGCGATGTTGATGATGCTGCCCGAACCTTGCGGCACCATCACGCGCATCGCAGCCTGGCAGCCGAAGAACACACCCTTCTGATTCACCGAAATCAGGCGGTCGAGTATCTCCTCGGTGACGTCGACGACGAGGTCGGTGTTCATGACACCCGCGATGTTGGCCATCACGTCGACTCGGCCGAACTCGGCAACGGCGCGATCGAGGAGCGCCTCGACCTGTGCCTTCACGGCGACGTTGGTCGACTGCGCAATGGCCTTGCCGCCCTCGTCGCGAATCTTGGCGGCGACCTTCTCGGCGGCCGCGAGGTCGACGTCACCGAGCACCACTGCGGCACCCGCGCCGGCCAACAACTCGGCCGAGCACGCACCGATGCCCGATCCGCCACCGGTGAGCACCGCGACGCGGCCGCTCAGGTCATAATCCTTATAAGGGTCGATCATGCGCCGCACGTTATCTCCTGGCAACTGGTGGTTCCTGAGCGGGCCACGAGCCGCTGATGGACCACCAGTTCGCCCACGGAGAGATGCCCAGCGCGTGTAAGTTTCGCCTTCGTGACTCGCTCCCGCCTACGACCTGTCGGCGTGCTGTTGGCGATGGTGGCCGTTGCGTGCTCCGGCGGGGGCAGCCACTCGGCAACATCGTCGTCGACAACGCTTCCCGCTCCAACCGAACCGCCGACCACTTCGCTCGCGACCACGACGACGGTGGCGCCGACCACGACCACGATCGCCCCGACGACGACGGTGGCGCCGACGACCACCGTCAAGCCGTCGCCCGTCACCACTGCGGTGCCGAAGCCTGCCGTGACAACTGCTCCGACGCCGATCGACCCTGCGACACCGGACGGAGCGCCCGCGCAGCGATTGTCGCGCGGCGCGAACGGCAAGCCGATTGTCGCGCTGAGCTTCGATGCTGGCTCCGATTTCGGCTTCGCCGGGCAAATCCTCGACTACTTGAAGGCCGAGGGGATCAAGGCCAGCTTCGGTATCACCGGTAAGTGGGCTGAGCAGAACCCCGACACGTTCCGGCGCATCGTCAACGAAGGCCATCACCTCATCAACCACACGTACTCGCATGAGTCGTGGACCGGTGTGTCGTCAGGGCGCCTCGCGCTCAGCCACGATGCGCGGGTCGAGGAGTTGCGTCGGGCCGACGACGTCTTCGTGTCGCTCGCCGGCAAGAGCGCGAAGCCGTGGTTCCGTCCGCCTTACGGCGATATCGACAGCCAGACCGAGAAGATCCTCGGGTCAGAGGGCTACAAGTTCAACGCGATGTGGACCATCGACTCACTCGGCTGGAAAGGCCTCAGCCCTGACGCCATCGCAGCACGATGCAACGCCGGCCTTGGTCCAGGGGTGATCCTGCTGTTCCACGTGGGTTCGCAATCACAGGACGCGAATGCGCTTCCTGCGATCGTTGCCGCGATCCGCGCCGCCGGTTTGCAGCCTGGCACTATTGCTGACGTGATTTGATTCGGGACCGAACCAGAGCCGGATCTGATCAGGGTGTTGGCAACTGTTTGATCAGCAGGGCGCGAATCTGTGGGGTGAGCGCGGTGGCGATCAGCTCGATCTCGGCGGGATCCCAAATGGCGATCGGGATGTGCGGATAGTCGACCGACAAGAACTCGTAGTCCTCGTGCCCGCTGATGCGCGCGATGGCTCGTGCCGATCCGTTCATCTCGGCATGCACGATGCAGGCCGAAGGTATGCCGGCCCATTCGAGTTCGACGGCGTCCCGCAAACTGCGGGCGCTGCAGCTACCTCAACCACCGAAGCCGGTGATGGCGACGGTGGCTCCTTCGGTGAGGCGCGCCCAATCGTCGGGATGCGGCGGCACCGACACGCTGCCCTTGACCACCTTGATGACGCCCGCAAGATCGTCGGATGCCATGAGGTTGCGAGCGACAGCGTCGAGCATCTGTTCGCCGCGGCCGAGCCCGTTGGCGACCAGACCGAGCACTTGGCCGCTCAGACTGCGCGGGCGCGGAGCGATCGCATTGTTGCCGCCGGCGATTGCGCCGCTGGTCGGATCAAGGCCGATGAGTGCCATGGCGCCATAGTACCGCGCTACCGGGTGCTGTGGCCGGGCAACGACTGGCCCGTGCTCGGCGTGTCAGGCGTGCGCGGGTTCGATGGGCTTGGTGATGGCGTGCGCAAGATGAGGCATGAGCAGCCACGTTTCGGCCATGCCCGCGCCGCCGGCGGCAACGATCAGAATGCCTTCCGGCTTGGCGATGTTGCAGAAGCGATCGTCGGGTCCGCTCGTCGGTACCTGGATGCGCGGCCACAAGTAGTTTTGGAGATCGGCCTTCGACCAGCCGGCTTCGATGAAGTAGCGGTGGTGTTCCTTGCCCACGATCGCGACCACGTTGTGATCGTCGCCCAGCCACTTGTCACCACCGATGCCTTTGCTACGCATCGTCTTCGCGATCGAATCGGCGATGTCCTCGCACGTGCGACTGGTCATGTCGGTCGCAGGTACGAAGTTCATGAACGACGCGACGGTCACCGTTGACTGTTCGGGCGCGTACCCGCGTTGCACATGCAGCGGGACCCAGTCGCTCGCCTCTTCGTTCTCGCCGAAGCAGAACGAATAGCGCATCGGTGAGCTGAAACTCGCGCGGTCGAGGAAGCCGGGGATGGCGCGGCATACGTTGCGGATCACGAGCCGCAGCGCACGACCAATGGTGGCGTTCGGCCGAAAGCCCGGACCGAGACAACCTTGGCCCGACGCCACGCCGATCTCGTTGCGAATCGGACCGTTGATGATCACCGTCTGCACCGCTCCCGACAGCGTTCCCGTGGTGGAATGGCAGTTGCCGAACTCGTCGAGGTGTGCGCGGACCGCGGCCACCACCGCCGGGAAGTACTCGGGCTTGCAGCCTGCCATGACCGCGTTGATCGCGGCGTGTTCCGCGGTGACGACGACGGCTCGTGTCGCCACCTCGCCGAGCACCGCATCGGGAGCGAGGCCCGCGACTGCGAGAAACCGCTCGACCTTCGCAGATGTCGGCGGCACCACGGGTAGGCCGTCGGTCCACCCACGCTCGTAGTAGTCCTCGAGCAACTCGTCGTAGTCGGCATAGGTATGAGGATCAGCCGCGAGCGTCATGGCCCGACGTTACCGCGTGTCGCATCGTGTTGACGCTGGTCGGAGGCGTCTGGAAGAGTTCGCCGCATGAAGAACATTCTCAAAGAGTTCAAAGCTTTCGCCATGTCCGGGAACCTGGTCGACCTGGCGATCGGCTTCGTGATCGCGGCCGCGTTCGTGAAGGTCGTCGAGGCCTTCGCTGAACACGTCCTCACAGCGTTCATCGGCGCGATGTTCGGTGAACACAACTTCAACACCCTGACCTTCGCGGTCGGCAAGGGCGAGATCGAGTACGGCTTCTTCATCACGGCCATCATCAACTTCCTGATCGTCGCCGCGTGTCTCTTCGGGCTCGTGAAACTGCTCAAGCGGGCGGGTATTGGCAACTTCCGGGCGCAAGGGCTCCGCGAGTGCCCGTGGTGTCGCGAGCTCGTCGCCGTCGACGCCGTGAAGTGCAAGTACTGCACGTCCGAATTGCCTGCGGTGATCGACGCGGAGGACGGTGCCGAGGAGCGCCTGGCTCACCGCCACTGACACGTCGTTCGCACGTCACGCGCCGCGCTCGGCCACGCCGTCGGCCCCGAACGCGGTGCGTAGCGTGAAGGCGGTCGCAGTCGGCCCGTTGGCCCGCAACGCCGCGATTCGTTCGCTCGCCTCGTGTAACGACGGCTGATGGCCGGTGGCTATCCACCACAGCACGAGATGCTCATCCATTGGTTCGAACCACTCGCGGCGTCGCCGGAAGAACTCGGCGTGCGGGCCGCGATACGCGAACGCACGCAGGCTGGCGACGTCGGTCCATACCGTGAGATTCACGATCATCAGCGGATCGTCCGGCGCGTCGGGCCAACGCAGATCGGTGGCGCCGGTGGTTTCGCCGGCACCGACGAGGCGCCAGACGAAGCCGGGTGACGCTTCTCCGAGAGCGTTGATCGCTGGCAACGCGTTGCGGAAGTCGTCGATACGTGCGTCGTCGACCGATGCAACGAGTCGACCGATGTTCAACTGAGCCAGATCGCAACCCACGACGGCATCGTATGACCGCAAAGGACTCGCGCGGATAGGTGAAGCGTCGCGAAGCCCTCGGCTACCGTGCGCGCCATGACCGAAACGAAGACCGCGCTCGGGCATCTACGCATCTGTGACTTCACCGGCCAGCTCGCGGGCGCGGGTGCCACACGATGGTTGGCCGCATTCGGCGCGCAGGTGATCCGCATCGAAGACCCGACCAACGATGGCAAGTGGGACATTCTTCGGGGCAGCGAGCCATACGTCGATGAGCGTCGCGGTATCGACTTCGGCGGCGGCTTTCAGAACCACAACGTCGAAAAGCTCGGCATCACGTTGAACCTGCGCACCGAGCGCGGCAAGCAGTTGTTGCGCGAACTGGTGCGTATGAGCGATGTCGTCACGGAGAACTATGCGGCCGGTGTGCTCGATCGATGGGGCTTCGGTTACGACCAGTTGAAAGCGCTGCGCGAGGACATCATCTATGTCTCGAACTGCGGGTTCGGTCACGTCGGTCCGTACGCGTCGTTTCGCACGTGGGGCCCCATCGTGCAGGCATGTTGCGGTTTGACATTTTCGTCAGGATTGCCCGACATGGAGTCGGCGGGGTGGGGCTTCAGTTTCATGGATCACCACGGCGGCAACTTCATGGCGGTGGCGATACTCGCCGCGCTCGTGCATCGCCAACGCACTGGCGAAGGTCAGTGGGTCGATATGTCATGCACGGAGGCCGGCGCGTCGATGCTCGGCCCGGCGGTGCTCGACTACACGGTGAACGGTCGGCCACTGCGTCGCCCGGGCATGCCGAACTCGAATCGCTCCCAGTTTCCTCGCATGGCACCGCACGGCATCTATCCGTGCGCAGGTGAGGACAACTGGGTCGCGATCGCGGTGCGCAATGACGACGACTGGGTTGCGCTTCGCACGGTGATGGCGTTCGACGATCGCGATCGATTCGCTGACCAAGACGCGCTCGACGCCGAGATCGCAGCCTGGACGCACACGCGCGACAAGTTCGCCGTCAGCGACGAGCTGCAATCGTTCGCAGTACCCGCGGCGCCGGTGCAGAAGCCACCGGAGCGCATCGATCACGATGCAAACACCGCGGCGTGGGGTCTGTGGCCGTCCGTCAGGCACCGGGCCATGGGCGAGGTGCGCGTCGACGGTGTGCCGGCGCACTTGTCGGAAACCGACTGGCACATCGAGCATGGTGCGCCGTGTCTCGGCCAGCACAACGACGACGTGTACGGCGGCCTCCTCGGCCTCTCGGCAACCGAGATTGATGCGTTGCGAGCGGACGGGGTGATCTGATGGCCACCACAGGACCGCTCACCGGCATACGCGTGGTGGAGGTTGCCTCGGAGTTCGCGGCCTTCGCAGGCAAGATGCTCGCCGACCAAGGCGCCGAAGTGATCGTGGTCGAACCGCCGGGCGGGCATCACACGCGCACCTACGAACCGTTCGCTGACGACAGAGCCGGCATCGAGCGCAGCCTGTGGTGGTGGCACTACAACACCTCAAAGAAGAGCGTCGTGGTTGCCCTCGACGACCCCTGCTTCGCGGCGCTCGTCGACACGGCGGACATCGTGCTCGAAGCGGCGTTCATCGATGATGAGCCACACCGTCAGCGCCGCCCCGAGCTCATCTGGGTGTCGGTCACGCCGTTCGGCCGTGCTGAGGGAGGGTTGCGCCAGGCGACCGATCTCACGGTGCTCGCGGGCGGGCCGGTGTGGAGTTGTGGCTATGACGACCACTCGATCCCGCCGGTTCGTGGCGGGGGCAATCAGGGATATCACACGGCAGGTGTGTTCGCGGTGGCGTCCACGCTCACCGCGTACATCGCTCGCACGGTCCACGGGATCGGCCAGCTCGTCGATGTGAACATGCACGCGTGTGCCAACGTGACCACCGAGGCCGCGTCCTACGACTGGCATGTTGCCAAACGCGTCGTGCAACGGATGACCGGTCGCCACGCTGGTGTAACGCGAACGACATCGTCGATTGCGCCGGCCTCAGACGGCCGCATGGTGCATACCGGGGTTCCGCCGCGCTCGGCACGTGAGTTCGAGAGCTTGCTGCACTGGCTCGACGAGCTTGGTCTGCGCGACGAGTACCCCGAGAGCTTCTTTCTCGACATGGGCATCGCGCGCGGCGGCCTGCACATCTCCGAGCTGCATGTCGACGCCGAGGCGACCGCGATCTTCAATGCGGGGCGCGAAGCGATGCGATTCCTTGCCGATCGTCTGCCTGCGTACGACTATTTCATGGGCGCTCAGCGTTGCGGTCTCGCCGCGGGCATTGTCTACGCGCCCGAAGAGGTGATGGAAGACCCGCATTTCGTGGCCCGCGGGTTCCCGGTGGAGATCTTTCACGACGAGATTGACCGCACCGCAGTGCACCTCGGGTTGCCGTTCGTGTGTCAGGCCGCGCCGGGCTCGGTCACGCGTGCGCCACGCTTGGGAGAACACGATGACGAGATACTTGGTCCCTTGCGCTGACGATGATGAAGGTGCACACGAACAACGTCGCGGAAGCAAGCGCGATCGACGCGCCAGCCGCATAGTTCCATTCGGCGGATGCAGTGAGGCCCAGCACGCTGCTCGCCGCGCCATAGCCAGCGCCGACCACCATGGCGGTGCCGACCCGACGCGTGACCAACCGAGCAGTCATGGCCGGCACGCTCAACAGTGCCACCGCCAAGATGGTGCCGACCGCCGGAATGGTGGCGACGACAGTGGCGCCCACGGCGAGCAGTAACACGAGATCGAGTACGCGTCGGTACCCCTGGGCCTCGGCGCCCTGCGGGTCGAACGCCCGATACACCAGTTCCTTGTGGGTCGCGATGAGCGCGCACAACACCACCATCCCAACGATGAACGTGGTGACGACATCGTGACGTTGAACGGTGAGCACCGAGCCCACGAGGATCGCCGTGAGGTCTTTCGAAAAGCCGTTCTGCGTGGATTGCAGCATCACGCCCAGGCCGAATGATCCGGCCAACGCGACCCCAACTGCGGTGTTGGTATCGAGGCGGCGTTCGCCCGCGACCACGTAGATGGCAAGGATCAGCATGAAAACAAACAGCAAGCCGCCGACCAACTCGCTGAGCCCGACGATGGTGGCGAGCACGATGCCGGGGAACGTGGCATGGGCAACAGTGATGGTGAAGAAGGGCAAGCGTCGCAACACCACATGCGCGCCGACGGCGCCGCACAACGCGCCGACCAGGACTGCTTCGAGCAAGGCACGGCGCAACACGCCCGAGTCGTAGAGGTCGAGGAGGTGCCTCATGTTGTTGCCGAGCGCGTCGCCCGATGGCCAAGGGCACGCGTGCGAACGCCTTGGTACATGGCGACGGTGGCGAAGATGGCCGTCAACACCACCACGATGGTCGCCCCGGGAGCGAGGCGCCATCCTTGATGGATCGATGCGTCGTAGCTGATGACGAGACCGAGCCACGCCCCGATAGCGCCGATCGCGACCGACGTGACCACGAGGCGCGTCAACGTCGAGCACAAGAGCCGTGCCGTGGCCGCGGGAGTAATGAGGAACGCAACCACGAGCGCGGTGCCGACCGCTCGGACCGCGGCGACGACCACGAGCGCGACGACCAGGTTCACCGCAAGGTCGATGCGCAACAGGGAGTAGCCCATGGCCTCGGCGCCAATCTCGTCGAAGGCGCGCAGGAGCAACTCCTTGCGCATCGCGACAACAACCCCGAGCGCGACGAGTGCAACGGCCGCCGTCTCGATGACCTCGCGCGTGTCGACTGCGAGAAGGCGGCCGAACAGCAGCGCGGTCAAGTCGGCCGAGTAGGTGTGGTGTCGCGAGATGACCACCACCCCGATCGAAAACAGGCCGGCCAACAACAGTGCCACGAAAGAGTCTTGGTCGATCCGCTTGCTGCGCGTGGCAAAGGTGAGCAGTACTGACGACACCGCGCCGGCGAGGAGTGCGCCGACGAACAGTGATTGACCGGCGGCGAAAGCGATGGCCACACCGGGAAACACGGTATGGGTGAGCGCGTCGCTCATGAACGACAGCTCGCGGAGCTGGACGAGCACGCCGACCACACCGGCCAACAACGCGAGCACCAGCGTGATGAGCATCGCTCGCTGCATGTACTGCGGCGTGAAGGGTTCGGTGAGGAAGCGAATCGCTGAGAGCACGATGGTCTGGTTCAGTGCGTGGTGAGCAGCGCGGTGCCCTCGGCCAGCACCACGGCGTGATGCCCATAGGTGGCCTTGAGTGCGTCGGCGGTGAGCGCGTCGTCGAGCGGGCCAAAGGCCACTTGGCGGCGATTCAGCAAGCACGCGTGGCCACACGCAAGGTGCGCCACCGAGATGTCGTGCGTGGCCATCACCACTGCGGTGCCTTCGGCGCGCAGCCGGGCGAGCACGTCGAGCAGCACGTCCTGGGTGACCGAATCGACACCATTGAAGGGCTCGTCGAGCAACAGCAATCGTGCTTCCTGTGCGATGGCACGCGCGATGAGCACACGCTGACGCTGACCGCCCGACAACGTGCCAAACGTTTCCGCGGCGCGATCGACAAGACCGACCTGCTCGAGCGCAGCATGCGCCGCGGCCTTGTCGATCTTGGCGGGCCGACGGAACCAGCCGATGCTGCGGTAGCGGCCCATGAGCACGACCTGTTGGACAGTCACCGGAAAGCGCGGGTCGAGATGATCGGTCTGGGGCACGTACGCCACGTGGGCGCGTGCGTTGGCTGGGGTGGTGCCGAGCACCTCGATGTACCCGCTGGACGCGGGCACGAGACCGAGGATGGCCTTGATGAACGTGGACTTGCCGGCACCGTTGGGGCCGATGAGCGCGACCGATTCGCCGGGTTGTAGCAGTGCGTGCACGTCGCGTAACACGACCTCGCGGTCGTAGCTGACACACAGGTCATGAACATGCAGCGCACTGGTCATCGGAGGTTCGACACGATCGTTCGGGAGTTGTGGCGCATCATCGTGAGGTAGGTCGCACCGTCGGAGTCGGCAGGGCCCAGGCCATCACCATAGAGCGACTCGGGACCGGCGATGACCTTGACCCCTGCCTCGTCGGCGACAGACTGTGCGGTCTTGGCCGGAAGCGATGTCTCGGAGAACACCGCCTTGACCCCTTGGGCCTTGATCGCCGCGACAAGCTGGCGGAGTTCGGTGGCTGACAGCTCGGCTGACGTGTCAAAGCTCGGGATCACCGAGCCGATGAATTCGAGCCCGTAGCGCGCGACGAAGTAGCCGAAGGCGTCGTGGTTCGTGACGAGCTTCTTGTTTCCGAGCGTGGCGATGTCGGCCGCGATTTCGGTATCGAGGGCGCCCAACTCCGTGAGGTAGGCGTCACGGCGCTGCGCATAGACGGATGCGCCGCCAGGGTCTGCCGTTACAAGTGCATTCGTGATCGTGCTGACCATCTGCATGGCGTTGCGTGGGTCATGCCATATGTGCGGATCCTTGCCGTGCAGGTTGATGCCGTTGCTCGCGTCGACGACCGTGGCCTTGGAGCCGCTTGAGGACATGGTGTCGTCGAGCCACGCCTCGAGACCGACGCCGTTCTTCACGATGACCTTGGCTTTGCGGAGTGCTTCGAGGTCGATTGGCGCCGGTTCGTAGTCGTGCGGATCGACGTTCGGCTTGAGGATGCCGTACACACTGACGCGTTCGCCGCCGATGACCTGGACGAAGTCGGACAGGATCGTGGTCGTGGCAACGACGCGCAAGGGCCCGGTTGTTGACGCTGACGTATTACCAGCGCTGCTGCATCCGGAGGCGAGAACGATCAAGGCCAACGTTGCGGTTGTCATGCGGAACATGCGGGCCCTATCTGAGAGTGATTCTCAGCATAGCGCGATATTGAGAATGATTCTCGCTGGCGCCGGTGTGCTGAGATGCGAGGCTGTACTCCGGTAACGTCGCCACGTGACATCGAGCGAAGACGCGGCGCGGCTGTTGAAGGCACCGCAGACCCAGGTCGACCCCTTCGCGACCTATGACCAACTGCGCGATCAGTGCCCGGTGCAGGTGGGCAGCAAGTCATGGATCGTGTTGCGGTACGAAAACGCGCGTGTCGCGTTGGCCGACCCCGAGCAGTTCTCGTCGAACGTTCGTGACAGCGACAATCCGGCCTTTCGTCACTCGCCGCTGGTCTTCGACGATCCGCCGCGGCACACGCAGGTTCGTCGGGTGTTGACCAAGGTGTTCACGCCGCGCCGCGTGGCCGAGGCCGAACCTTGGATACGCGACCTGACCGTAGACGCGCTCGAGGCGATGCGCGTGACCATCGAGACGACGGGTGAGCCGGTCGATTTCGTGGACCAATTCGCCGATCCGGTTCCGGTGCGCGTGATCGCGACCATGCTTGGCATCTCGCAAGAACGCCATCGTGACTTCAAGCAGTGGTCGCGCGATCGCAGCTTCGTCATCTACAACTATCGCGGCGCGCAGACGCCGCAGCTTGTGGCCGCATGTGCCGCCGTCGCGGCGCAACACGACTTCTTCGTGGAGATCGCGCGTGATCGAACCGAGCGGCCTGGCGACGACCTCGTCTCCGCGCTCGTGCACACCGAGATCGACGGCGAACGCCTCGATATCGACGAGGTGGCAGGTGTGTGTTCGGTGCTGTTGTCGGCGGGAAATCTCACCACGACGCGTCTGTTGAGCAGCGTGGTGGCGCGACTCGCATCCGATCACGGCGAGTGGCAGCGCGTGCGGGCCAACAGCGACTCCAGGGCGCAGCTGATCGAGCAAGTCCTGCGCGCGGAGAGCCCGGTGCAAACGCCGATTCGCACCTCGAGGCGAGACGTCGAGCTCGGCGGCAAGACCATTGCGAAAGGAGCCTTCGTCACGATCAGCCTCGGGGCAGCCAACCGCGATCCGGCCGCCGCCGACCAACCTCATCTGGCATTCGGGTATGGCATTCACTACTGCGTTGGTGCCGCGCTCGCCCGACTTGAGGCCATGATCACCATCGACGTGTTGGCCGCAGTGGCGCCACGACTGCGTATCGACGGCGAGGCTGTTGCCGAGGTAGGCATGGCCCACCGCGGGTATGCCTTGCTACCGGTTCGCTTCGCCTGAGTCGCCTGAGTCGCCGAGGTCGCCGAGGTCGCCGAAGGCTCCGCCCGCCCGCAGCCGGTTGACGTCAGCGTCGGCCAGCCCGAGCACGTCGCGTAGCGCCCACATGGTGCTCGTGCCGATCGGCTCAGCCGCGGTCGTCGCGATGTCTGCGCGTGAGAAGCGCACCGGTAGCACCGGCGCGAGCCAACGAGTGGGCTCGGCGAGATCGGGATGACGCAACTGCTCCAACGTG
Source organism: Actinomycetota bacterium (assembly GCA_043738925.1). Lineage (GTDB taxonomy): Bacteria > Actinomycetota > Acidimicrobiia > Acidimicrobiales > WLNW01 > WLNW01. The sequence goes on along the minus strand of JAYUFA010000502.1, from coordinate 10,069 downwards.
CCACGGTGTGCGATGTGGGGATCGGTACGCGCCCACCATGGCGGGTTCACCGGCGCCGCCGGGATGCCGATCGGGTCGAGTTGCGCGCAGACCTCGGCGGCAGTGAACTGCACGCTCCACGATGTGACGAACGCGTTCATCACGTCACGATGGCGCGCTCGCTCGTGGTGGTCGTCCCAGCGCGCGTCGAGTGCCGCGCCGCCAAGGAGCGGCTGTAGCCGCTTCCACTGATGCGTTGCGGGTGCGGCGATAGCCACCCAGCCGTCGCTACTGCGAAACGTGTCGAATGGCGCTCCGCGCGAATCGCCGTTGCCAATCCGTGGCGGACTTCCGATCTCTTCGTAGTGATCAATGGCCTCATCCCACAGCAGCGCGACGAGCGCGTCGAGCATGGCCACGTCGACGAACTGCCCTTCGCCGTCCAGGTCGCGTTGGCGCAACGCCGCGAGCACGCCGAGTGCGGCCCAGATGCCCGGCACTTGATCGCCGAGTGTTGTGCCGCTGCGCGTGGGTGGGCCGTCGGCAAAACCGGTCTTGGCCATGAGACCAGAGAGTGCTTGCACCACGGGATCCATCGCGGCCCGATCTCGGTACGGACCGTCGCTGCCGAAGCCCGAGATCGACGCGTAGATGAGGCGCGGATGCAATGTGCGCAGCGCGTCGTGGCCGAGCCCATGGCGCGCCATCACACCGGGTGCGAAGTTCTCGACCAGCACGTCACACTGCAACGCGAGCAGGCGTACGACTTCGGCGCCGGCCTCGGTGCGCAGATCGACCTGCACGCTGCGCTTGCCGCGTTGCTTGCGCAGGGGGCTGAGTGGGATGTCGCGCGGCGTTTGCTGCGTATCGGATTCGCCGAGTGGGCCGACGAACGGCCGCGTCATCCACGTCACGTCACCGCCTGGCTGTTCGATGCGAATGACTTCGGCGCCGAGCGACGCGAGCCAAAACGTGCAAGTCGGGCCGGCGATGATGTGGGTGACATCGAGAACGCGTATCCCGGCGAGTGGTCGCATGGCCGCAGCCTGCCACGGTGGTGCGCTCGGGTGCGTCGGGTGTGCTCGCTCAGCCGCGGGCGCCGATCACCGCTTCGGCTTCGATCTCGACGAACCACGCTGGGTTCAACAGCGCTGCAACCACGACGGTGGTGTTGGCGGGGCGAATGTCGGCGAAGCGTGCACCGTGGGCGCGAGCGACCGCATCGAAGACGTTCGCGTCGGTTAAGTAGACCCGCGTGCGCACGACATCGGCCAGTGTGGCACCGGCCTGTTCGAGCGCAGCTTCGATGATGTCGAGGCAGCGCGTGGCCTGTACTTCGGGGTCGGGGTCGATCGAGCCGTCAGGCCACGACGGTGCCGTGCCACTGACGACGACTCGGTCGCCGATGACCACGGCGCGGCAGTAACCCATGACGGGCTCGAACGGTGAACCGGAGGAGATGTTCGTGCGTGCCATGACAACCTCAATGTGCGCCGGTGCTGGGGATAGCGGAGGTTACTCATCGATCCAACCGGCCTACCGATCGACGAAGCGGTGCGGCGCCATCTCGCGCTGGGGCGCGGCTTCTCAGCGCCACCACGGCCAGGCCGTTGCGTGGCGCACAAACGCGGCGCCGCACAACAAGATGGCGGTCTCGGCGAGCTGTTCCGACGCGCCAAGCACATCGCCCGTGATGCCGCCGATCTTGCGCCACGCAAGCAGGGCGACGAGTGCGATCGTTACGCCCACGGCGACAACAACGATCGCGGCAAGCACGCCCACCAGCAAGGCTGCAACGCCGACTGCGCTTCCGGCCGCGAACAGCGCGCCGCCCCGACCGAACCGCTGCGCGTAGTCGACCCCGAGACCCTTCGGACGCACCGGGGCCATGGCGTACAGCAGCGCGACCGCACCAGCCCGCGCGCATGTGTGCGCGGCGATCAACATGGCGATCCCCTGCACCCGGTCGAGCTGTGCAAGCGCAGTGATCTGGATCGCAATCGCACAAACGAGAGCCGCGACACCGTACGTGCCGTGGCGGCTGTCCTTCATGATCTCGAGGCGTTGGTCGACATTCCAGCCGCCGCCGAACGCGTCGGCCGTGTCGGCCAGACCATCGTGGTGGAAGGCGCCGGTGATCAGCGCACCGACACCGACCGCCACCGCCGCCGCAGGCAACGGGCCGAACAACCAGAACCCGCCAGCGTAGACGCCTCCGATGATGGCGCCGATGGCTGCCCCGACGAGGGGGAACCACGCTGGCGCACGACGCATCGCGTCATCGTCGTCGTGCGTGGCACCCAGCGGCACGCGCGTGAGGAAGGTCCACGCGGCGTGCGGGCCTTCAATCATGGCGTGCTGTCGCCGAACCACTCGGCAAACGTGGGCACGTCGACCAGAGCGTGGCACGCCATCACGACGAGGGGCACCGCGGCCATGGCGCCTGATCCTTCGCCGAGGCGAAGCGACAGATCGAGCAACGGCTTCAGGCCAAATCGGTCGAGAACAAGTCGATGGCCGATTTCGGCAGAGCAGTGGCCGGCGCGGCAGTGCGCGACAACGGTGGGTTCGACGCACCACAACGGCACCATGGCCGCGGTGGCCACGTAGCCGTCGAGCAGCACGGGGATGCTGCGATGACGGGCTTCAACGAACGCGCCGGCCATCGCAGCAAGTTCGTGACCGCCGAGGTGACGAAACACCTCGATTGGATCGTCGATCGCGGCCGTCCGCTCGCACGCGTCGGCGACCACTGCGACCTTGGCACGGTGCGTGGCATCGTCGATGCCGGTACCGCGGCCGACCCACTGTGCGATGTCCCCGCCGAGCAAGCGGGCACAGAGCGCGGCCGCCGCGGTGGTGTTGCCGATGCCCATCTCGCCCACCACCAACAAGTCGGTGTCGAGGTCGTGCACCGCGGCGCGGCCAGCGGTGAACGCTTCGGCGAAGCTGTCGGGCGTCATCGCCGCGTGTGTTCGCAGATTGGCGGTGGGCCGTCCGACCCCGACATCGACGACGTGCACCGACGCGCCCACCACGCGCGCGAGCGCGTCGAGCGTGGATCGTCCGGCGCGAAAGGCCGCCAACATCGCTGCGGTCACATCGGCCGGATACGCACTGACCCCTTCGGAGGTGACCCCGTGGTCGGCTGCGAAGAGCACCGCGGCCGGTCGTTGCACGATGGGTGTCATCGACCGCTGCCATGCGCCCATCCACACGGCGATCTCGTCGAGACGAGCGAACGCTCCTCCCGGCCGCAAGATGTTGGCCGCGCGTTCGCCCAGAGTGGACGCAATCGGCGCATCGTGATCGGGCAGCGCGTGCAGCGCATCGTGGACAACGGTCATGTGAGCAGACTCCATGGGTCGTCGAGGCGAAGCGCTCGGCCGGCGACAAGCAACAGGGTGCGTTGCGCATGCGCGGCAAGCGTGGCGTTCACCCGGCCGAGCGTGTCACGGTAACGTCGTCCGACCTCGCTCGAAGGATGCACTCCAAGGCCGACTTCGTTCGAGATCAGCACGGTGGGCGCGGAACGCGACGCAGCCACGCGAGCCAGCGTGAGGGCGTCGGCTTCGATGGTGAGCTCGTCGGGTTGATCGAAGGCGGCGGCGACCCACAGCGTGATGCAGTCGACGATGACGAGTGTGTCCGATGGTGCATCGCGCAATGCGCCGATGACGTCGCGCGCGGTCTCGACGGTGGTCCAATTTGCGGGTCGTTCCGCTTGGTGGCGCGCGACGCGCAAGGCGAGGTCGTCGTCGTCGCGCAGTCGTGCGGTCGCGACGAGCGTGACCGGGCCCTCCCACGAGCGACCCAAAGCAACGGCGAGCGCGCTTTTGCCGCTGCGGGCGCCCCCGAGCAAGAGGGTGAGTCCGGTTGGCACGTTCAAAAGTCGATCCCGCGCTTGGCGCGGATGCCCTGCTCGTAGGCGTGCTTCACCACGCGCATTTCGGTGACCGTGTCCGCGATGTCGATGAGCGCCACAGGAGCATCGCGGCCGGTGACGAAGACGTTCACGTGCGAAGGACGTGCCAGCAACGTTGCGACTACGTCAACGCTGTCGATCCAACCCCAGTTCATCGGATACGTGATCTCGTCGAGGATCACCAGCCGATGCTCACCGGCGACGATCATTGTTTTGGCCTGACGCCACGCCTCTTGTGCGCGAGCTTCGTCCTCGGACAAGTTGGTGGAGTCCCATGTGAAGCCCTCACCGATTGCGAGCCAGGTGACGCCCAGCCGTTGACCCATCGCTTCTTCGCCGGTGTGCCATTTGCCGGATTTCAGGAATTGCACGACGCCCACCGGCCAATCGCGCGCGAGTGCGCGCAACATGACGCCGAACGCCGCCGACGATTTGCCCTTGCCGTCGCCCGTGCTGACGAGCAACAGCGACGGCGCGCTGCGCAATTCGTCGGGCCGCGGATCTTCTGTGGGTGCGATGTCGCTCATGCGGCTCCTGCCTTGCGCGAGGTAACGATGATGATGTCGCCGTTGTCGTGCAGTACGCGCACCGGCGCGCCGTAGTGCTGCTCAATCAGCGTTGGGGTCAGCACGTCGCAGGGTTTGCCTTGAGCGACAATGCGACCACCCGCGAGCATGGCCAAGGTGTCGGGATAGCGGCCTGCCAACGTGAGATCGTGCAATGTCGTGACGATCGTGAGGCCGAGGTCGCGGCGCAACTGATCGATGAGGTCGAGCACCTCCGCTTGATGGCCGATGTCGAGCGCCGCGGTTGGCTCGTCGAGCAACACGATCGCGCTCTGCTGCGCAAGCGCGCGTGCGAGAAAGACCCGTTGACGTTCGCCACCCGACAGCGTGACCAGCCGGCGCTTTACGAATCGGCCGAGATCGAGTTGGTCGACGACGGTGCGGACCACTTGGCGATCGGTCCGCGACGCCGCCGAGAACGCGGTCCGGTGTGGCGTGCGGCCGAGGAGCACATAGTCGACGACGGTGATGCCAATCGGAACCGTCGGGCTCTGCGTCACGAGCGCGACCTGCCGAGCACGTGCGCGTCGATCGAGCGTGGCGATCGACGCGCCGCCGAAGGAAATCGAACCTTGATATGGCACCACGCCGCACACCGCATGCAGCAGGGTGGACTTGCCGGCGCCATTCGGACCGATCACACCCAGCCATGTTCCGGGTTCGGCTCGTACCGTGACGTCGCGCAGGATGGCCGCGCCGTCGAGGGTGACATCGAGCCCGGTGATCGCGAGTGCGGTCATCGATCGACCTTCGAGAGTCGCAATACCACGAGGAAGAACGGCGCCCCGATGCACGCGGTTACCACGCCGAGCGGGATGGTGCCGGGCGCGAACGCGGTGCGGGCCAACAGATCTGCGGACGTCAAGAACGCCGCGCCGCCGAGCAGCGACAGCGGTAACACGACGCGGTAGCTCGCTCCACCGAGCAGTCGAACCGTGTGCGGCACGATGATGCCCACGAAGCCGATGAGGCCGCTCATGGCAACTGCGGCCGCCGTGCCGAGTGACGCGGCGATCACCACCACCAGGCGAACTCGCTGTGGGTTGATTCCGAGCGTGGTGGCCTCAGCGTCGCCAACGCTCAGCACGTCGAGCGAGTTGCGGGCCGCGAGGAGCACGCCACTCGTGACGATCACGTACGGCAGCAACAGCCAAACGCTGCGCCACGTAGCGCCCCCGAGTTCGCCGAGAATCCACGAGTACACCTCGCGAATCGTGTCGACGTGGCGTTGTAAGACAAACGTTTGCAGCGCGGTGAAGAACGCAGCGACCGCAACACCCGCGAGAATGAGTGACGCGGGGCCGCGTTCGCCCGAATGGGTTGTGCTCAACGCGAACGTCAGCGATACCGCGATCAACGCGCCGCCGAACGCCGCGATCGGGATGAGCTGCGAGCCGCTGCCGCCGCTGTGCGCGCCCGATGCAATGGCGACGGTCGCGCCGAGGCCCGCGCCCGCGGCCACACCGAGCAGGTAGGCATCGGCCAACGGGTTTCTGAACGCGCCCTGATACGCGCCACCCGAGACCGCCAACATCGCGCCGACGAGTAGACCGAGCGCGACGCGCGGCGCTCTGATCTTCCATACGATCGCGGCCTCGGATGGGCCGAGACCGGAGTGCAGGCGCACGCCCGGTACGTGATCGAGCAGCTCGAGCAGCACGCGGTGCGGTGCGATCGTGACCGGACCGAGCATGAGGCCCAACAGAGCTGCGGCGATGGCCAAAGCGGCTGCGCCGAGGATCCATGAGCGGCGCAGCGTTGTCGGGGCAACCTCGGTGTCGAGGTCGATCTCCGTCGACGAACGCTGCGCTGCTTCATGCATCGTGGTGTCCGATGCGCTCAGGAATGAACGATCTTGGCGACCGCGGTGGCGATCTGATCGAGCAGCAACGGAGTACGCGGTCCCCACCGCGAAGCGATGTCGTCATCGAGCGCCACGACCGTGCCGCTCTTCACGGCGGAGATCGTGTTCCACCCGGGTCGCGCACCTACCGTCGCGGCGTTCTGACCGCAGCATTTCGTGTCCGCGAGGAAGATCATGTCGGGGCTCTGCGCGATGACGTATTCCGCCGTCAGCTGGGGGTAACCGCTGCCCGATTTGTCGGCAGCGTCGGCAATGTTCTCGAGACCGGCGAGCTTGTACAGCGCGCCGATGAAGCTCTTCGATGAGATGGAGTACAGCGTGTTGTCAAGCTCGTGATACATCTTCACCGCGACCGCGGGCTTGGTGATCTTCTTGATCGACGCGTCGATGCTGGCCTTCATGGCGGCGACGGTGGTTGCCGCTTCCTTGTCGTGGCCCGTGGCCTTGCCCAGCGCGCTGATCTCGGCGTAGGCGTCGTCGAGCGTTACGGCCGCGGGCTGCAACAGCGTGGTGATCTTGAGCCCTTCGAGCTTCGCTTTGAGGCCTTCTGTATCGGTCGAGATCACGACGAGGTCAGGCTTCTTGGCGGCAATCGCCTCGATGTTCGGGGTGTAACCCGACAGGTCGGTTTTCGGTGCCTCGGGCGGGTAGTTCGACTGATCGTCGACCGCTATTACTTGCTTGCCGGCACCGATGGCGAAGAGCGTCTCGGTGGCCGTGGCCGAAAGAGACACGATGCGCTGGGGTGCCGCGTCGGCCATGGCGCTGGCGCCAGTACCTCCCGTGCCGCTGCCCGTTGCGCCGGACGCGGCCACGGTGGTAGTGGAAATTGCACCGCCGCTCGTGGCGGGTTTGGTGCCGCTGTCGCCGCACGCGCTCACAACCAAGAACGCGCACAGGGTGACTAGCTGGATAAGTCGTTTCATATGTCCTCCGGTGGGGTCGAGGGGAAAGACCCGACGGCCGGAGGAACCGACCGTGCGAATCGCTCTGTCCTCGAGAGCTGTCGCGAGAACCACGTAGTGAGGCGACCTGGCTTGTCCTCCCCCGAAGGAGTGGAACCACAGTTGCGGGACAGCGCCGGGATCACACCGGACTTCGCTCATTACCTGGCGCCAAGACCATAGACGTCGCGCCGATTGGTGGCCACACGGATATCGCTCGCACGGTGCTCGGCGTCAGTAGCCGCGCAACAGGTCGACCTCATTGCGAAGGCTGTCGCCCGTGATCCACCGCGCGATGTTGTCGCGCCAGAGACGATGCAGGTTGATGAACAGCGCCGCAGGTGAGCTCGAGCAGTGATACGAGAGATACAGGTTCGGCGCATCCCAGAGCGGGTTGTTTGCTGGCAGCGGCTCTTCGCCGGCCACGTCAAGCGCGGCGCCGCGCAAGTGCCCGTTGGTCAACGCGTCGATGAGCGCGGCCTCATCGAGCAACGTGCCGCGACCGACGTTCACGAAGAACGCGCCGGCGCGCATCGCGGCGAAGGCTTGCGCGTCGATGAGGCCGGTAGTTTCCGGCGTCTCGGGTACGGCCGAGATCACGGTGTCGCACCGCGCGAACATCGTGTGGAGTTGATCGGTGGGGTAGAGCTCGTGGATGTTCGGCGCGGTGTCGCCGGGCTTGGCCGAGCGGCGCGAGGCCAACACGGTGACACCGAACGCAGCGAGACGCTCGGCCACGGCCGCGTTGATGGCACCGAGACCGATGAGGCCGACGGTGGCCCCCGCGAGTTCACTTCCGTAGAGGTCCGACGCCCAGTTGTGCAGCCGTTGCTGTTCGTCCATCTCGCGAAAGCGCTTGCGTTCCTGCAGCACACGACCGACCACAAACTCGGCGATGGCGACAGCGTTGCTGCCCGCGCTCGTGGTGAGGCGTATGCCAGCATCGGCAAGGCCGGCTGATTGCAGCTGCGCCGAGCCCGCGCCGACACCTTGCACCCAGCCGAGGTTCGGAGACACATCGCCCACGTCGAACGGCAGGTCGAGCGCGATCACCGCGTTGACGTTCGCAAACATCGCCCGCTGCGCGTCGGTCAGCGCCGGTGCCAGGTCGCGTGCTGCGCCTGCGCCGTCGATGCGGCCGCGCATGGTGCGCAGCTCGTGTGGTTCGTCGTACATCTCGGCGACGACTTCGATGCGTGCGTCGATGGCCCGGACGGTGGCGATCTCGGTCGCGAGTGCGTCCGCGTCACCGAACCAAACAGTCGGATACAGGATACCGATGGTGATCGGCCCGGAGGTCGGGACGCTTCGCGCGGTCATGGCAATGGTCTCCCTTGCGCTCGTGATGGGCGCGACCCTACCAGAGCGAAAACGCCGTTTTTGCAACCCCCGATCTCGTGCTATCCTGCGAGACATGAAATCGGAGGAGGGGGCCGAGCAAGAGATCTCGCGCATTGTCGACGCCACGTATCGGGTGATCGAACGCACCGGAAACGTCGATCCGACGATGCGCGAGATCCTGCGCGAAGCCCGACTCTCGACGCCCGCGTTCTACCGTCACTTCCCTTCGAAGGATGCGCTGTTCGTCGTACTACTCGACGACGGCCGCCGCCGCCTCGCCGCCACCATCGCGCGGCGGATGGCGCGCGAATCCACCGGTGCGGGTCGCTTGCGTGCATGGGTCGATGGCGTCCTCGCGCAAGCGCGCGACACCAAGGCCGCCTCGCGTACGCGTCCGTTCATGATGAGCCTCGACCGGCTTATCGATCGCTTCCCCGCCGAGCATCGCGTTACCGAGGGCCTGCTCATAGAGCAATTGGTCGACGCCATCGACAACAGCGACGATCTCGTATCGCCCGACGCGAGGGCCGATGCCACGGCGATCTATCACCTGGCTTTCGGCGCGCTCGCCTGGCACTTGCGCAATCGCACCACGCCGCGCGCCGTCGACGTCGACCAAGTCGTCACGTTTGCCGAGCGCGCCCTCGGCGTGGCATCACTCGCTCGCTCCGGTCGCGTGTGACGCGCCTATCCAACAATGCTCATCGACAAGTTCATCGACAAAGGGGAGATTGACCATGGCTGACAATCGGGTCTTCGGGGGAATCGCCTCGAAGGTGCTCATGGAGAACGATCGCGTGCGCATCTGGGAGATGCGTCTCGGCCCGGGCGAGACATCCGATCTGCATCGCCACGATCTCGACTACATCATGATCCAGATAGCGGGCGACAAGATGGCTGCCCGCTTCGAGCCCGACTCCGCCGGTGAGTTCGGTGGTCATGATTACATCGAAGGCGACATCTCGCCGGGCACGGTGCTGTACGCGAGTCGCGGTGGCATCGAGACCGCCGTGAACGTCGGCCAACAAGAGTTCTACGAGATTGTCGTGGAGCTGAAGGACTGATGACCGTCGTAACGTCCGCGCCGTCGGCGACGACAGGGCCATCGGCGACGACAGGGCCATCGGCGACAACAGGGCCATCGGCGACAACAGAGCGCGAGTTGTTGCTCACCGGCATTGGTGGGCAAGGCGTTCAGCTCGCGGCGCAGCTCGTCGCGCGTGCAGCGGTGGCGGATCATCGCGAAGCAATGCTGTTCGGCAGCTATGGCGGGATGATGCGCGGGGGCAACACCGATGCAACCATCGTGGTTGCCAACGGGCCGATCCTCGCGCCACCCACCGTGCCGAGCGCGTGGGCTTCGATTGTCATGCATCACGACTATTGGTCGTTCGTGCGCGAGCGCTTGCGTCCCGGCAGTGTCGTGCTGGTGAACAGCACGGTGTTTCGC
>JAYUFA010000501.1:0-3535 GCA_043738925.1 Actinomycetota bacterium | reverse complement strand
GACTCGGTGTGGCCCTGCGCGAACCCATCGTGGGCATGCGCACCGGCGATACGGAAGCCCGCGAGCGACGTCTGCTCATTCGCCATCCGCCCGACATTTTGATCACCACGCCCGAATCGTTGTACCTGATGCTCACGTCGAGCGCGCGCGACACGTTGCGCGACGTCGAGTACGTCATCGTCGATGAGATCCACGCTATTGCCGGCACCAAGCGCGGCGCGCACCTGGCACTCAGCCTCGAGCGCCTCGACGAGCTGTGTGCGACGCCACCGCAACGCATAGGCCTCTCCGCGACGCAACGACCGCTCGACGAGATCGCACGATTTCTCGGCGGGTATGACGACGCCCGCGCGCCGCGCCCGGTGCGCATTGTCGACGCTGGCATACGTAAGCCGCTCGCGCTCGAGGTGATCGTGCCCGTCGATGACATGGGCGCCATCAGTGCGCGTGAGTGCGTTCCCGAAGGTCCGCCCGGTTCGCCTGAGCTACGCAGCATTTGGCCGTCCATTCACCCAATGGTGCTTGACCTCATCGAGTCGCATCGGTCAACCATCGTGTTCGTCAACTCTCGCCGCTTGGCCGAACGGCTCGCCGCGAAGCTCAACGAGTTGGCCGCCGAGCGCGCCGGCGTTGAGGAGGGTGACACAGCGCAAGTGGCCAAGGCGCACCACGGATCGTTGTCGCGCGAGCGTCGGCTTTTGATCGAAGATGAGCTCAAGACCGGTCAGGTGAAGGCGATCATCGCGACCAGCTCGTTGGAGCTCGGCATCGATATGGGTGCTGTCGACCTCGTCGTGCAGGTGGAGTCGCCCGGCGCCGTGGCGCGTGGGTTGCAGCGCGTCGGACGCGCCGGTCACAACGTTGGCGACATCAGTCACGGAACGTTCTTTCCCAAGCATCGCAACGATCTCCTCGAGACGGCGGTGGTGGTCGACCGCATGCAGCGTGGGCTCATCGAGGAGACGTTGTACCCACGCAATCCGCTCGACGTGCTCGCCCAACAGATCGTGGCGATGTGTGCCCTCGACGAATGGCCCGTGGCGCGGCTCGCCACCATCGTGCGGCGTGCTGCCAATTTCGCAGAGATCACCGACGACGTTCTCGCGGCCACGCTCGACCTGCTTGCTGGTCGCTATCCGTCCGAGGAGTTTGCCGAGTTGCGCCCGCGCATCGTGTGGGACCGAGTTGCCGATGTCGTGCGCGGCCGCGCCGGCTCGCAACGACTTGCGGTAACGAGCGGCGGCACCATTCCCGACCGCGGCTTGTTCGGCGTGTTCACTCCTGACGGCACGCGTGTGGGCGAGCTCGACGAAGAGATGGTCTACGAAAGTCGGCCGGGTGAGACCTTCATCCTCGGCGCGAGCACGTGGCGTATCGAGGACATCACCTTCGAGCGTGTCGTGGCAACCCCCGCGCCCGGCCAACCAGGCAAGATGCCGTTCTGGAAGGGTGATGGACCAGGTCGACCGATCGAACTCGGCCGAGCCCTCGGCGAGTTCATACGCACCATGCGCGCGATGAAGCCCGAGCTCGCTCTCGAACGGCTGCGCCGCGACCACTCGCTCGACGAGCGCGCCGCTGCCAACGTACTGCGTTATCTCGACGATCAAGCCGACGCGACAGGCGTCGTGCCCGACGATCGCACCATCGTCGTCGAACGGTTCCGCGACGAGATCGGTGACTGGAGAGTGTGCATTCACACGCCCTTCGGGTCACGCGTACATGCGCCGTGGGCGATCGCGCTGCGCGAGCGTCTGCGCGAGATGTGGGGCGTCGACCCCGAGATGCTCTGGAGCGACGACGGCATCGTCGTACGTCTCGCCGAAGCGGTCGACGAGTTCCCACTCGACGCGCTCACGATTGACCCGTCCGATATCGACGAACTGGTGGTCAGCCATCTGCCGTCGACCGCACTTTTCGCGTCGCGCTTTCGTGAGTGTTCCGCTCGGGCCTTGCTGTTGCCGCGGCGGCGTCCTGATCGCCGTACTCCTTTGTGGCAACAACGCCAACGCGCGGCCGACCTGCTCGGCGTGGCCGCGAAGTACCCGCAGTTCCCGATGCTGCTCGAGACCATGCGTGAGTGCTGCAACGACGTCTTTGATCTGCCGGCGTTGCGAGGCGTACTCGCTGACATTGGCGCGCGTCGCGTGAGGGTCGTGCCTGTCGATAGCCAGAAGGCGTCGCCGATGGCGCAATCGCTGCTCTTCGGTTGGATCGCGGTCTACATGTACGAAACCGACGCACCGTTGGCCGAGCGCCGCGCTGCGGCGTTGTCGCTCGATCGCGATCTGCTGCGTGAGCTCCTCGGCGCGGAGGAGCTGCGTGAGCTCCTCGACCCGGATGTGCTGGCCACACTCGAACTTGAGCTGCAATGTCTCACACCCGAGCGCCATGCTCGCGACGCGGACAGCGTGCACGACCTCGTACGCATGCTCGGCCCGCTCTCGCGAGCCGAGGTCGATCTCCGTTGCGATGCTGATGCAGCCGAGCGGCTACGCGAGCTGCTCGCGCAGCGGCGGGTGATCGAGGTGCAGATCGGTGGCACGGAGTATCTCGCCGCGGCCGAGGACGCCGCGCGGCTGCGCGATGCGTTGGGCACGGCCTTGCCGCGCGGGCTGCCCGCGGCCTACACCGAACCAGTGGCCGAGCCGTTACGCGATCTCGTCGCTCGCTACGCGCGTACACACGGCCCATTCGTGATGCGCGACGTGTGTGCTCGGTTCTCGCTGGCTCCCGAGCGCGTGTTGCCAGTGCTCGATGTGCTGGTCGCGAACGGTCGGCTCGTGCGTGGAGATTTTCGTCCCGGCGGCGTGGCGCGCGAATGGTGCGACGACGACGTGTTGCGCCAGCTTCGGCGCCGATCGCTTGCGGCGCTGCGTCGCGAGATCGAGCCCGTCGACGCGGCGGCGTTCGCTCGCTTCCTCCCGGCATGGCAAGGCGTCGGCGTGCCTCGCCGCGGGATCGATGGCGTGGTCGAGGCGATCGGTGTACTGCAAGGCGCGGCCCTCGCGGTCTCTGCGCTCGAAGGGGACGTGCTCGCCACACGAGTAGTGGGCTACCGCCCGACCGACCTGGATGCGCTTTGCGCTGCCGGCGAGATCGTCTGGGTGGGCGCGGGGTCGAGCGGGGTTGCCGACGGTCGCATCCGTCTGTTCTTTCGCGACCAGGTTGCCGCGCTGGCGTCTGCGCCGGACGAGGCGGTGCCAGATTCGCCTTTGCACCGTGTACTCATTGCCCACCTTGATCGCAACGGCGCTGGCTTCTGGACCGATCTTGTGCGCGGGGCAGGCGATGCTGATCAGCCCTACGACGACGCGTCGGTACTCGCCGCGTTGTGGGATCTCGTATGGGCGGGCCTGGTCACGAATGACTCGCTCGCGCCGTTGCGTGCGTTCGTCAACTCGTCCGGGGCTCGATCGCCTGGGCGGGTCACTCGTGGACGCCCCCGACCCGGTCGTCTCGCGCGGCTCGGTCCGCCGGCCGGTGCCGGGAGATGGTCGTTGGTGCAGGTACTGGTCGAGCCACCCGTCGACGC
>JAYUFA010000500.1:0-3547 GCA_043738925.1 Actinomycetota bacterium | reverse complement strand
ATCCCGAAATCGGCGCCATGACTGCGCTGGTCATGGCTCAGCGCAACGCCCACGAGGTCGTGCACCACACCTACGACATCACCCGCGGGCTCGGCGCTCAGTAGGGGCGCAGTCGAACCCTCAGCTACGCGGACCGAGCTTCAACTGATCGACCGAACCCGCTCCGTCGACGGCGATGACCTGCCCCGACACAAAGCGAGCCGACACCGAGCACAAGAACAGTGCCGTGTACGCGATGTCTTGGCCATGGCCCATCATTGCGAGCGGGTTCGTCGGCGTGGCATCGCCGCCGCGCACCACGTTCGAGAACCGCTCCATGCCCTCGGTGTTACCGGTCGAGCCGGGCGCGATCGCGTTCACCCGCACGCCGAACGGGCCCCACTCAACCGCGCAGGTACGAGTGAGCGAATCGACGCCCGCTTTCGCAGCCGCGACATGCGCCTGCATCGACGCACCTTTCAACTCGAACGGTGCGGAGATGTTCACGATGTTGCCACCGTGCTCGCGCAGCCACGCTTCAAACGCCGCGCGCGACACGTTGTAGGTGCCAAGCAGGTCGATATCAACCACCGCCTTGAAGCCGTTGGGTGAAATCTTGGTCATCGGAGCGGGGAAGTTTCCGGCGGCGTTGTTCACGACCACATCGAGGCGACCGAATCGCTCGATCACACCGTCGACAACGCGGCGCACGGCTTCGGCGTCGCGCACGTCGAACGTGTCGATGTGGCATTCGATGCCTTCGGCCATCAACTCGGCCTGCGTCGCTTCGAGCACATCACGACGTCGACTCGCGATCGCGACGCGTGCGCCATGGCGCCCGAACACGCGGGCGATCTCCTTGCCGATGCCCGTTCCGCCGCCCGTGATGAAGACCACCTTGTCGGCCATCGCGTCGGCGACGAATACGCTGTGCGGAGGATCGCTCATCAGCCACGGTACCGCGAAGGCGTTGCTGGGTCGGATGCGCCTATCGGCGCATCCTCGGTGGGAACCATCGCCGAACGTGGTTCGTTGAGATGAGCAAGCGAGGGAAAAGAGAGCCATGACCAACGACAGTCGTCCGACGAAGACCTTTGATGCGAAGGAGTTGCGCGAGCGACTCGACCCGACGCAGTACGACGTCACCCAGAATGCTGGTACCGAGCGGGCCTTCACCGGCCAGTATTGGGACTGCCACGATGACGGCACCTACTCGTGCGTCGTGTGCGGCGAGGCGCTGTTTACGAGCGAGACAAAGTTTGACTCAGGCACCGGATGGCCGAGCTTCTGGCAGCCGGTGTCACCTGACGCCGTCGCCGAGCATCGCGACGTCAGCCATGGGATGGCGCGCGTCGAGGCCACCTGTGCAACGTGCGGCGCTCATCTCGGTCACGTGTTTCCCGACGGGCCACGCCCGACCGGCAGCCGCTACTGCATGAACAGCGCGTCGCTCTCGCTCGACCGCAGCTGACACCACGCTCTCCACGGTGCGAGACTGCGTGACGATCACACACCTCGGGGGAGACAGACATGGGCAGGTTGTCAGGCAAGGTGGCACTCATCAGCGGCGGCGCACGCGGCCAGGGTGAAGCCGAGGTGCGATTGTTCGTCGCCGAGGGCGCAAAGGTCGTGTTCGGCGACCTGCTCGACGATCTCGGTCGCGCGCTTGCGAGCGAGCTCAGCGGCGACGCGCTGTTCCTGCATCACGACGTGCGCGAAGAGGCTCAATGGGAGGCGATGGTCGCCGCGGCCGAGACCAACTTCGGCCAGCTCGACGTGCTCGTCAACAACGCGGGCATTCTGCAGTTCGGCACCATGACGCATGAGACGTCCCTCGCGGACTACATGCACCTCGTCAGCATCAACCAGGTCGGCGTGTTCTTGGGGATGAAGGCCGCGATTCCCGCGATGCTGCGCAACAAGAGCGGTTCCATCGTCAACATCTCGTCGAGCAACGGGTTCGCGGGCTATGGCGGCACCATCGCGTATACCGCATCCAAGTTCGCTGTGCGCGGCATGACCAAGACCGCGGCACTCGAGTACGGCAAAGTCGGCATCCGCGTGAACTCGATCCACCCCGGTGGCATCGACACGCCCATGACCAACAGCGGCGACCTCGGCGACATGACCCAGGCCGACCAGGACGCGGTGTACGCCGGCCTGGCGATGCCGCGCGTGGGCAAGCCGCAGGAGGTCGCGAAGCTCGCGTTGTTCCTCGCCAGCGACGACTCGAGCTACTCCACCGGCAGCGAATTTTCGATCGATGGCGGCATGCTCGCCGGCACCGTGAATCCGTACGCGCAAGCCCAACCCAGCTGAGGACCATCGTGGACACCCGAGCGCAGGGACGCGACACCATCGACATCGGTGGCGTCGACCTCACCACCAACGAAGCGTTCGTGCATGGCATGCCGCACGATGCGTTTGCGCGGCTGCGAGCAACCGCACCGGTGAGCTTTCATCGCGAGATCGACGGGCCCGGATTTTGGGCGTGCATGAGTCACGCCGACGCACTCACCATCTCACGCGACACCGAGACCTTTTCGTCCGAACGGGGCGGGGTGATGATCGCCGACTCGCCCGACGATCAGCTCACACAGATGCGCCAGATGATGCTCATGATGGATCCGCCACGCCAGACGCGCTATCGCCGCATCGTCAACAAGGGCTTCACGCCTCGACACGTCGCCGAGCTCAACGTGCGCATCGAACAGATGGCCCGCGACATCGTGGCCTCGGTCGCGCGGCGCGGCTCGTGCGACTTCGTGCGCGACGTTGCCGGTGAACTGCCGTCCATGGTCATCGCTGACCTCATGGGAATCCCCCTCGATCACGGTCGCATGCTCTACGCGCTCACGGAGATGATGCACACCACCGCGGAAACCGGCGGCCCCCCACCCGACGCGATCGATCCGCAGATGCAGATGTTCGCGTATTCGCACGCGCTCATGGAACGCAAGCGAGCCGACCCTGGCGACGACATCGCGTCGTCGTTGCTCCATGCCGAGGTCGACGGCGAACGACTCAGCGACATGGAGTTCAACCTCTTCTTCATGTTGCTCATCAACGCCGGGGGCGACACCACGCGCAACCTCGTGGCAAACGGTGTTCGCGCGCTCGTCGAGAACCCCGCGCAGTACGCGCGGCTGCGCGCCGAGCCACAGTTGCTCGACACCGCCATCGAGGAGATGCTGCGGTACGTACCCCCCGTGATCGTGTTCCGACGCACGCTCATGCGCGACGTCGAGCTGGGCGGTGTCGCACTGCGCGAGGGCGAAAAGGTCGCCATGTTCTACCCGGCCGCGAATCGCGACGAGCACGTCTTCGTCGACGCCCAGCGATTCGACGTCGGCCGCGACCCAAACCCACACGTCGCGTTCGGCGGCGGCGGCGCGCATTTCTGCCTCGGCGCGAACCTCGCGCGCGTCGAAATCCGCGCGCTCATTCATGAGGTGCTGACCCACCTCGACGACATCGAACTGGTGGGTGAGCCCGAGTCGTTGCACTCGAACTTCATCTTCGGCATGCACGCCATGCCCGTGCGGTTCAGCTCACGTCCGTAACGCCC
>JAYUFA010000499.1:0-9404 GCA_043738925.1 Actinomycetota bacterium | reverse complement strand
GTGCTGCATCGCCGCGGCGACACCGACGGTGCGTTGCGCGAACTCGATTTGCTTGCGGCCGAGCAGGCTCGGCTGGTGGGGCTCACCGCGGCCGATCGGCTGCACACGCTCGCGTTGAAGGGCCGGTGTTTGGTCGATGCCAAACGTCTCGCCGAAGGCCACGATCTACTGCATGAAGTGCGCGACGAGCTGGCCGCGAACCCTGGCGCCGACGCAGCGTTGCTGGCCGAGGTACGCCACTGGCACGCCGAGACCTTCGCCGCGGCGGGCGACTACGTGTCGGCCGCCGACGAGCTGAGTGGCGTTGTCGCATGGCGCGCCGCGAACCTGGCCCCCGACGACGAGGACCTGCTCACGAGCCGTCACCGTTACGCGTTCTCCACCCTGCGCACCGGTGCGGCATCGATCGCCGCCGCGCAGATGCGCGAAGTGGTCGAACACCGCGCGCAGCTCGATCTGCCTGACTCACTGCGACTGTTGGCGGCACGGTTGTCATTCGGTGCCTATCTGATGCAGCTCGGCCGGCCCGAGGAGGGCATCGGCGAGCTGCAAGAAGTGGTGCACCACCGTTCGGAGGCCCTGGCCCCAAGCGACCCCTTAGTGGTCGATGCCCGCACCGAGCTGGGTTCGTGCTTGATGGTGCTCGGCCGCATCGACGACTCGTTTGTTGAGCTCGACGAGGTGGTCCGCCAGCGCGAGGCCGCGGGCCGCACCGACGACTTCGCGTATCTCGTCATCCGCCAACAGCGCGCCATCTGTCTGCGCGCGTTCGGCCGGTTCGACGAAGCCGACCGCGAACTCGACGCCGTCATGGCCGCATCGGGCGCGCTACCCGCCGACCATCCGTTCGTGCAGCACCTGCGTCTTTTGCGCACACCGGTCACCGCGTCGTCCCTCGCCGAGTAGGCGTCGTCGTCGGTTCGCCGCGAACAGGTTTCGTGTGCGATTCGATCCTAAACTTTCGCAAGGCCGTCGATGATCACGCCACGGCCGAACACACCACCGCGTCCGACGTCGTGCGAGAGGCGCTAAGCGGCTACCTCAAGGCCGGGTGATCTTCGTTGGCGAGCGGCGAGGCCCATGCGGCAACCGCGCCGGGTTCGGGCGAGCGTCACCGCCAATATCGATGTCCGAGATCGCGTTGCGCCGCGGCCCGCTCGATCGGATCTTCGAGTGTCACGACCTCGAGCGGCGCCGTCAGATTTGTTGGGAACATCGGTATATATCACGTATATCGAGGTTGCATAGGGAACGTGTGTTCGGTAGAGTTCTCGTATGTTCACAGCGGTCGTGGAGCACGTCACCGAAGATGTCGGCCTGAGGGTCGATGACCTTGGCGACGCTGAGGTTCGTGCTGCGCTTTCGGCGTGTTCGGTGTTGGCGGGCCGTGTCGATGTGTTGCGGGCCAAGTTGTTGGTGTCGGTGCATGAGCGCGGTTTGTGGCGTCGCGATGGGGCGCGGTCGTTGGCGGCGTGGCTCGCTCAGAACACGGCGCTGTCCGCGCGCGACGCCCGACGCGCCGCGGACACCGCTGCGTCGATCGCGGCCGACGGCGCGGTCGGTGACGCTGTTCGTTGCGGTGCAATCACCCCGGCCCATGTCGAGGTCATGAACTCGTTCACGGCCGCCGAAACCGTAGCGGCGGCCGCGGTTGCTGCTGCTCGATGCGACAACGCCCCAGGCGGCGGCGGCACAGCGCCCGACGATGATGTCCCCGCTCCGGTTCGGGTGTTGGACCCCGAGACACTGCTGGGTATGGCCAAGGCGTTGTCGCCGGAAGAGTTCGCGAAAGCAGCCCGTTCGCAGCGCGCCGCGTGCGACCCCGGCGGTGAAGCGTCCCGGTATGCGTTCATGCGGGCGTTGCGGGCGTTGCGGTCGCTGCGTACCTGGAGCGACCCCGACGGCACGTTCAACCTGTTCGCGAAACTTGACCCGGTATCGGGAGCGTTCGTGGAACAGGCGCTTGCCGAAACCGTTGATGCTCTCTGGCGGGCCGAGCACCCCGACCGGGCGCCTTCGGCGGCGCCCCGTGACAGTTTTGAGCGGCGCCGCGCTGACGCATTGATCGAACTCTGCCACCGGTCCACTACCGGCGAACAGGCTGTCACCGAGACCGGCAACACGACGGCCGCGACCGGCAACACGACGGGCGGGTCCGGGGTTGAGGTGCTCGTCGTCATCGACTACCAAACGTTGCTCGGCGATCTCGACGATCTTGGTGTGGCGACGTTGGCTGACGGCACCCCGATCCCCGCAGGCGTGGCGAGACGGTTGGCGTGTGAGCACGGGATAATCCCGGTGGTGTTCGACGGCGACAGCGTCCTGCTCGACCTCGGTTCCAAACGCCGGTTCGCGACCGCGGCACAACGCCGCATGCTGCAGCTACGTAGCTCGACCTGTGAGTTCGCCGGATGCACCATGCCCGCCCACGCATGCCGGGCGCATCACCTCGACCCGTGGGCCCGGACACCGCTCACCGACTACGCCGGGCTGGCATGGGCATGCCACACCCATCACAGCTACATCCACAACGACGGCTGGCAACTCCGAGCCGGGCCCGATAACACCATCGAAACCTACCGACCCGACGGCACCCGCTACCACCCACCACGCGCCACGACTTCGGCTGAACCACCGGTAAGCGAACAGCCGAGTCCACCAATCGCCGAGCCGACCGCCGACGAACAGCCTCACCGCGACGCCGCGTAGCTGAACCTACTCTTAACAGATTAGAGTAAGTACATGTCCACTGCAGCGACCGATCGGGCCCTTTCCCTCCCGCTTGACCAGCGCGGTTCAGCACTCGTCGAGCTGCCTGAGGGCCAATGGTTCGACCGTAAGAGCAGCCGCATTTCCGCTCGTGATTTGGCGGACAGCCTGGTCGGGTTTGCCAACGCAGAGGGAGGAACCATCGTGGTGGGCCTCGGCAACGGCGAGGTTGAGGGTGTCGGGCACTCGCCAGCCGGGCGCGTCGCGCAATGGCAGCAAGCCGCGTTCGACTTGACAATGCCGACTGTCGCGTGTCGGTCCCGCCTCGTCGAGTGCATGAACCAAACCGGAAAGCCTGACCATCTGTTCATCATCGAAATCGACACCAGCGATCGCATCCACGCCAACCAGCGCGACGAGGTATTCCTTCGCGTTGGCGATGAGAATCGTCGGTTGACCTTCGCGCAACGTCAAGAACTCACCTACGACAAAGGTCAGTCGTCGTTCGAGAGCTCGATCGTCGCCGGCGTCGAGTTCCACGATCTCGACGCCGAGCTCCTATCGACCTATGCGTCGGCCGTAGGACATCGCGAGCCCAACCGGCTGCTGCTCGCGCGGGGCTTCACCACCCGCAACGGCGCGCTGACGGTCGCCGCGGTTTTGCTTTTCGGTCAGGAGCCACAGATGTGGCTTCCCGAGGCAAACATCCGCGTCGTGCGCTATCGCGGCACGGAACGAGGAACCGGCGCCCGGCAGCAACTCCTCAGCGATCGACGGATCGACGGTCCAATCCCGACGCAGCTTGCCCAGGCTCAAGCGGAAATAGCGGCGCATATGCCGAAGAGGCAAGCGCTTGGCCGAGGCGGCCGATTCGGAAGCGTCGCCTTGGTGCCAGAGGACGCCTGGCTGGAAGCCGTCGTCAACGCGGTCGTTCACCGCTCCTACAGCATCAGCGGTGATCATATTCGGGTTGAAATCTTCGATGACCGCGTCGAGGTAGAGAGCCCAGGCCGCTTCCCGGGAATAGCGGACACCACTGACCCGATGCATGTCACGCGCTTTGCTCGCAACCCGCGAATCGCACGAGCGTGTGCCGACATGCGCTACGGCCAAGAACTCGGCGAGGGTCTCCGGAGAATGCACGAGGAGATGCGACTCGCGGGGCTGCGCGACCCGGCGTTCTTCCAAAGTTCGGGCAGCGCCCGCGTCACGCTGTCCGCAATTCCCGTCAATCGTGCGCAGGAGTCCGCACTCCCACCGGCCGGCCGCGAGCTGCTTCGCGTTCTTCGCGAGTCGGGCCGAGCAAGCACTGGTGAGCTGGTCGCGGCGAGCGGTCTGTCTCGACCCTTCGTGATTCGCCAGCTGAACATGCTCAAACACGCAGAACTTGTTGTGTGGGTGGGCAATAGTTCGAAGGACCCCCGCGCCTATTGGACGCTGCAAACCGGGTGATCGGCGCACGCACGGCGGGGGGCCATGGCCCCTGCGTCAGGCGGCGCGACCCTAGGCGGCCGGCTCATCGAGCTCGCCTCGGAGCCGATAGGTCTGACGATGTCGTCAGCCGTTGCCGCAACATTCTCGCCGGGAACACGGCGATGACCACCGGTGTCGTCGTCGTGCTGTCGGCCGTGTACGGGTTGGTCATCGGTTCGTTCCTCAACGTGGTCATCGCCCGGGTTCCCATAGGGGAGTCGGTGGTCAAACCGGCGTCTCGCTGCCCGAAGTGCGCCACGCCGTTGCGGGCCTACGACAACATTCCGGTGCTGTCCTGGCTACTCCTGGGGCGAAAGTGCCGCACGTGCCGTACCCCCATCTCCGTGCAGTACCCGGCGGTCGAGCTCGGCACGGCGGTCGTGTTCACTCTCACCGCGTGTCGCATTGGCCCACACGCCGATCTGCCCGCGCACCTGGTGGCCGTGGCGGGGTTCGTCGCCTTGTCGGTGATCGACGTCCAAACGAAGCGGCTGCCCGACCTCGTTGTGTTCCCGTCGATCGTGCTCACGGCGCTCGGTTTCGTCGCGACAGCGCTCATCGACGACCGCTCCGGCGACCTTGGGCGCGCCGGCATCGGTGCCGCGGCGGCGTTCGGTGCGTTGCTCGTGGTGCACCTCGTCCGGCCCGATGGCATGGGGTTCGGTGACGTGAAGCTGGCGCTGCTCTGTGGGCTGGTACTCGGATGGCACGGCCTCGCCGACGTGGTCGTCGGCATCTACGGCGGGTTCGTACTCGGCGCGATCGTCGGGGTGGCGTTGATCGCCTCGGGCCGGGTGCGCCGGGGCGTGACCATCCCCTTTGGTCCGTTCCTCGCCGCCGGAGCCACCCTGGCCGTGTTGTTCGGCGGCAGCCTCGCCGACGGCCTTCGCGACCTGTTCTGAGAGAGTCCGACCCCGCGAGCCAAGCCACCTCTGCCGAATTCTGCACCTGTCAGGCTCGCAGGTCGGCGAAGAGCGGTCGCGAACGCCGCCGGCCACCGCCTCATAGTTGCGGATAAGGCCTTGATCTGCGACGACGAGGTCCATGAATGCGGATAGCGGCGTCGGGACGGGTGATCGGCGGAACCAGTTCAGGGCCGAGCACCAACTGCTCGATGCGGTGGATGCGTTCAACGCTCGACTGGGTCGTCGCCAGCCGCGCCGCCCGTAGGGCCCGATCCCGCCTGCCGCGCCGCGCCGCTCCGCGCCGCGCACGCCCCCGGTCAGACCACGATGACATCGACGTGCAGCTGGGCACCATGGGCGAGCGCCGCGAGGTCGTGCGGATCCGACGTGTAAACCTCGTCGCCATCGCCCGCCAAGAGCACCAGCGCGGCATCGACCACGTCGTTCATGCGGGTTGCGCCGAGCAATGCGCCCGCGCGTCGGCCGAGCATGTCGTCAAGGGGCACGACCTCGACGCCGGCGAGCGCCCGAGCCAAAAGGGCCTGGCGACGTTGACCACCTCGCCAGACTTGTCCGACTGCGCCGCCGTGGGTGATCGGCGCGCGGCCTGCGAGGCGCTCTCGCTTGATGATGGCCACGAGATCGCGGTCGCCGCGTTCGAGCGCCACGAACGCTCCAGCGTCGAAGATCACCGTCATGAACGGCCCTCGGACATCGGGGTGTCGCCTCGCACAACGATGGCCTTGGCGCGGGCCCTTCTGCTTGCCCCGGTGATCTCGTCGTCGGTGATCTCGCCGTGTTCGGCTTCGTATGCGGCGAGGAAGATGTCAAGTGCTTGCATGCGACGGTCGTGTTCGGCCTGGCGGCGCAGCGCGGCGTTTACCCATGCGCTCAGACTGTCGGCCTCGCCCCGTGCGACAGCCTGCTGGCCCGCCGCCAGCACATCCGCCTCGATGGTTGCAGATAATCGTGCGCGATTCGTCATACGTTCATCATACGCACGCACTGCACGTGACTACCCGCGGCCGCAAGTTACCCACCCGTCTACCCGCACTAGAATCGGCGCGATGAGCACTGAATTTCACCCCCCGCTGCGTGCGATTGATTTCGTCCTGAACGAGGTGGTCGACCTCGCGCACCTTGCCACGCTGGCGGGCTACGAACACGCCGATCCGCAGACCGTGCGCGACGCGCTCGAACAGGCCGGTCGGTTGTTCGCCGACGTGGTCGCGCCGCTCAATCGCGTCGGCGACACGCAAGGTTCGCAGCTGCAGCCCGACGGCTCGGTGAAGACCCCCGACGGCTTCAAGGAGGCGTACGCACAGTACCGCGAGTCGGGCTGGGGCGGCGTCGGCTTCGACCCTGCATACGGCGGCGGCGGCTTCCCCTGGGTGGTGACGATCGCGCTCCAGGAGATGCTGTGCGCGGCCAACAAGGCGTTTGCGCTGGCGCCGATGTTGACGCAGGGCTCGATCGACATGCTGCACAGCTTCGCCACCGAGGAGTGGAAAGAACGCCTGTTGCCCGCGCTGATCGAGGCGCGGTGGAGCGGCACGATGAATCTCACGGAACCGCAAGCCGGTTCCGATGTTGGCGCACTGACCACGAGGGCGGTACGCCAGGACGACAGCACGTATCGCATCACCGGTCAGAAGATTTTCATCTCATGGGGCGAGCAGGATCTCACCGAGAACATCATCCACCTCGTGTTGGCTCGGGTGCCGGGCGGGCCGCCAGGCACGAAGGGGATTTCCTGTTTCATCGTTCCGAAGTTCTTGATCAACGACGACGGATCATTGGGGGCGCGGAACGACATTCGCTGCGTGGCACTCGAACACAAAATGGGATTGATGGCGAGCCCGACGTGCGTTCTGTCCTACGGCGACAGCGGTGGTGCCATCGGCTATCTCATCGGCGAAGAAAATCAGGGCATGCGCTACATGTTCAAGATGATGAACAGCGCGCGCTTGTCGGTGGGTGTCGAGGGTCTGGCACTGGCCGAACGGTCGTATCAGCAAGCGTTGTCGTTCGCGGGCGAACGTGTGCAAGGGCGGCCGGCAAACACCCCGGCGGGGGAGACACGCGCGATCATCGAACACGCTGACGTGCGTCGCATGTTGCTCACCATGCGCTCGTTGATCGACGCGATGCGCATGCTCACCTACAGCAACGCCGAAGCCTTCGACATTGCGAAGAATGGCACCGACGACGCGACGCGCGCCGAGGCCGATGAGTACGCCGGTCTGCTCACACCGATCTCGAAGGCGTTCAGCACCGACATGGGCATCGAGGTCACCTCGCTCGCGATCCAAGTGCACGGCGGCATGGGTTACATCGAGGAGACCGGCGTCGCGCAGTTCTACCGCGACGCCCGCATCTCGGCGATCTACGAGGGCACCAACGGTATCCAGGCCATCGATCTTGTGGGCCGCAAGTTGCCGATGCGCGGCGGGGCCATCGTCAAGGAGCTCTTCGCGCGCATCGCGGCGCTCGACGCGGAGTTGGCTGCGGCCGGCGAGCGCGTCGCGGCGATTCGTACGCATCTTTCCGACAACCTTGCCGTGTTGCAGGAAGCAACCGATTGGATCATGGCGAACGGACCGCTCGATCCGCAGAACGCGCTTGCCGGCGCCACGCCGTATCTGCGCATGTTCGGCTGGGTCGTATGCGGATGGTTCCACGCGCGCGCCGCGCTCGCCGCGTTGGCGCGCATCGACGCCGACACCGACGCTGCCGTCGACGCCGACGGCTTCGCGCAGGCTCGCCTCGTGTCGGCCACGTTCTACTGCGAACAACTGATGCCACAGGCAAAGGGCTTGTTGGCGTCGGTGGTCGCGGGCCCGAGCACCTTGTACGCGATCGACGGTGTCCAACTCGGCTTGTGATCACGCTGTAGGTTCGCGGCTCGTGCTCTCTGCGATCCCTAGCCCGTCCAGCAACGCCATAAACATCGGTGCGTTCCACCTGCGCTACTACGGCATGTGCATTGCGCTTGGTGTCTTCGCCGCGATCTGGCTGGCCGACCGACGCCACGTATCGCGCGGCGGCAATCCCGACGACTTCGGCTACATCGGCGTACGTGCCGCGCTCGGCGGCCTGGTCGGCGCACGTGCCTACCACGTGCTCACCGATTGGAAATCGTTCGAAGGTCGCTGGGGCGACGTCATCAAGGTCTGGCAAGGCGGGCTCGGCATACCTGGCGGCCTCGTGCTCGGCGCTTTCGTCGGGTTGTGGGCGGCGCACAAGCGAGGCCTCACCGGCGCGTACGCGTTCGACGTGGTCGCGCCGGCCGTGCCGTTGGCGCAAGCCATTGGCCGGCTGGGCAATTGGTTCAATCAGGAGCTGTTCGGTCGACCCACAAAGCTGCCGTGGGCGGTGCGTATCGACGCGCAATTTCGACCCCTCGGCTATGAAGCCTTCTCGACCTTTCAACCAACGTTCCTCTACGAAGCGCTGTGGAACCTCGCGTTGTGCGGCGTTCTGTTGGGGCTCGACCGGCGCAAGGTCGTGCCGCGCGGCAAGCTATTCGCGGTGTACGTCGTCGGCTACGGCGTCGGCCGGCTTTGGGTCGAAACATTGCGCATCGACAAGGCCAGCAAGATCCTCGGAGTGCGCGTCAACATCTGGGTGAGCCTGCTCGCCATCGTCGGCGGGCTCGCGTATCTGTTCTTCGGCAAGAGCCCTGCTGGTGACGATGACACGCCCACAGTCATTGACCGTGAGGGAGACGACACAGGGGAAGCCGAACCGCCGACGAACGGCACGTCCGACGACACAGACGGAGTCGAGGACACAGGCGCGATCGAGGACACAGATGCGATCGAGGACACAGAATTGGTCGAGGACACAGAATTGGTCGAACCCTCAACCGACGCGGGCTGAGAACATCTGCGCCAGATGGCCGCGGCCTTCGAGGGTGGCCGAGATGCGATGCAGCGCGTGGTACTCCGACAATCGTCGCACATCGCCTTGCGGTGGGCATTCGACGAGGTCACGTAAGTCGAACGCCAACGAGTAGAGCTCAAGGCGTTCGACCAGTCGGGGAACGCGGAACAATTCCGGATAATCCTCGGCAAGCCACCTCGGCACATCGATGTAGTCACGGCGCTGGGTCACCGCTTCGAGATCGGCCGCCACGTGCAAGAACGGATAGGCGCACATCCGGAGAAACACGTCGAGATCGAGATCACGAGGCGCGCCGCGTGACCATTCGAAATCGATGATCGCGGTCAGGTCACGACCATCCCAGAGCATGTTCTCGAACGTGAGATCGCCGTGGACGAGCGTCTCGCCGCCAAAGGTGCCGATCGACCCCGC